>JBCBYE010000009.1:0-18843 GCA_039816075.1 Pseudomonadota bacterium
GCCCGTTCCAGACGCGCTGCCCTCGCAAGGCGGACGTGCCCGGCAACAAATGCGAAACCGAGGTGCCGCCCATGCGCACCCTCGCGGGCGGCCATCAGATCAAGTGCCACCTGGCACGTCCGCCTTGCGAGGGCAGCGCGTCTGGAACGGGCAGCCTGAGGGCGGGTTCATGGCCGAGGGAATGTCGCCTTCGAGAACGATGTGCTTCTTCTTGACCGAGGTGTCGGCGATGGGCACGGCTGACAGCAGCGCCTCGGTATAGGGGTGATAGGGGGGCGAGAAGACCTGATCGGTCGTTCCCAGTTCCACCACATGTCCCAGATACATCACCAGCACGCGGTCGGCGAGATAGCGGACCACCGACAGGTCGTGGGAGATGAAGAGCATCGTGGTGCGACGTTCCCGCTGGATCTCGGTCAGCAGATCGGTCACGGCGGCCTGCACGGACACGTCGAGGGCCGAGACGGGCTCGTCCGCCACCACCACCTTGGCGTCGCCGGCGAAGGCGCGAGCGATGCCGATGCGCTGCTTCTGACCGCCCGACAGCTGCCTCGGCATGCGCTTGGCGAACTCTCGGGGCAGCTTGACCACGTCCAGCAGCTCCAGCATGCGCTGCTCCCGCGCCTCCTGGCTGTCGCCATAGCCGAACTTTTCCAGCGCGCGGACGATCTGACCGCCGATGGTGTGGCTGGGGTTGAGCGTGTCGAAGGGGTTCTGGAACACCATCTGAATGGAGCCGACGGTCTGCGGGCCGCGCTTTTCGATCTCCGTATGGGCGAGGTCGAGATTGCCGAGATTGGCGGCGCCCGAGGTCGCGGTTTCCAGCCCCAGCAGCACCTTGGCGAGGGTGGACTTGCCGCAGCCGGACTCGCCCACGATGGCCAGCGTCTCCGCCTCCCGCGCCTCGAAGGTGATGCTCTCGTTGGCCTTGACCACGCGGGCCTCGCCGCCGCCGAACATGCCGCCCGAGGAGACCTCGTAGTACTTCTTCATGTCGTCGACCTTGAGGACGACGTCGCCCGGTTCGATGTCTTCGCCGCCGCCGTCATGGACGGGGGGCGCGAGCCAGTCGATCTCCTCCCAGCGCAGGCAGCGCGTGGCGTGCCGGTCGTCGCCGGGCACGTCGGCCATGGGAATGTCCGTCGCGTTGCAGCGACCTTCCTGGAAGTAGTTGCAGCGCGGGCCGAAGTTGCAGCCCGGGGGCCGCTCGTGCGGCAGGGGGAACTGTCCGGGAATGGCGATGAGCGGCCGCGCGTTCTTGTCGGCGCCGGGCAGGGGGATCGAACGGAAGAGCCCCTGGGTGTAGGGATGGCGCATCTTGTCGAAGACGTCGGAGATCTTGCCCGTCTCCACCGTCTCGCCCGAATACATCACGCACAGGCGATTGCAGACCTCCAGCACCAGGCCGAGATTGTGGCTGATGAAGAGCATGGAGGTGCCGAAGTCCCGCGCGAGACCCTTGACCAGCTCCACCACGCCGGCCTCCACCGTCACGTCGAGGGCCGTCGTCGGCTCGTCGAGGATCAGGAGCGAGGGCTTGGACATCAGCGCCATGGCGATGACCATGCGCTGCTGCTGGCCGCCCGAAAGCTGATGGGGATAGGCGTCGAAGACGCGGGCCGGATCGGGCAGCTTGACCGCGGCGATCATGTCGAGGGCGGTCTGCTTGGCCTCGGCCTGCCCGGCGCCCTCGTGGATCATGGGCACTTCCATCAGCTGCCGGCCGATCTTCATGGCCGGGTTCAGCGAGGCCATGGGTTCCTGATAGATCATCGCGATTTCGGAGCCGCGAAGCTTGCGCAGCTCCTCGCCCGACATCTTCGAAAGGTCCCGGCCCTTGTACTTGATGGAACCGCCGACGATTTTGCCGTTCTTGCCCAGATACTGCATGACGCCGAGCGCCACGGTCGACTTGCCGCAGCCGCTCTCGCCGACGAGGCCCATGGCCTCGCCGGGCTGCACCACGCAGTCGAAATCCATGACGGCCGGGATCTCTCCCGCACGGGTGAAGAACGAGATGGAGAGGTTCTCGATCTCCAGGATGGGGCCGTCGTAATCCCACTTCGCCATGACGTCAGTCTCCGTGCTGTCTCGCCCCGGACTTGATCCGGGGCCTCCTCCGCGACGTTTGCGCCGCGGCGGGGTTTGCAGGGCCCGGCGGGATCGCGGGGCGGCGGGGAAGGAGGCCCCGGATCAGGTCCGGGGCGACGGTCTGACGGCCGCGACGCGGCGGAGAGACCTCGGGGGGCAGGGCGGGCGTCACCGGCGTCAGTCCTTCATCGACTGCTCGCGCAGCCCGTCGGCCAGCAGGTTCAGGCCCAGCACCAGAGAGATCAGCGCCAGCGCCGGCGGCAGCGCCGGGTGCGGGTGGATCGACAGCAGCCGGCGGCCGTCGTTGATGGTCATGCCCCAGTCGGCGCTTTCAGGGCTGACGCCGAGGCCGAAGAAGCCGAGCGTGCCCAGCAGGATGGTCGTGTAGCCGAGGCGCAGGCAGAAATCGACGATCAGCGGGCCGCGGACGTTGGGCAGGATCTCCCACAGCATGATGTACCACGGCCCCTCGCCGCGGGTCTGCGCCGCGGCCACGTAGTCGCGCGTCTTGATGTCGAGCGCGAGGCCCCGGACGATTCGGAAGACGGTTGGGGAGTTCACGAAGACCACCGAGACGAAGATGTTCAGCAGGTTCGGCGTCAGTTCGATCGGACCCAGCGGCACGATGCCGAAGGCGAGGCCGGCGTAGATGTAGAGACCGGGCGCCAGCACGCCGACCATGTACATCCACAGCACGTCCGGCCGCGTCTTGAAGCGGCTGTAGAACAGCATCACCAGAAAGATGACCGGAAAGATGAAAAGGACCGCCGCCAGCGTCATGGGGATCGGCGTTTCGCGCATCTCCGGCGTGACCAGCAGGTAGAACAGCAGGATCACCGGGAAGGCGAGGACGAGGTTGGCCAGAAAGCTGAGCCCCGTGTCGATGCGTCCGCCGTAAAAGCCCGCCGGCAGGCCCAGGGTGATGCCGACCATGAAGGCGAACATGGTGGCCACCGGCGCGATGGCGAGCACGGTCTGCGAGCCGTAGACCATGCGGCTGAAGACGTCGCGCGCCAGGTTGTCCCCGCCCAGCAGATAGACGGTCTCGGTGCCGCTGATGAAGGTCCCGGGCTTCTTGTTCTTCATGCCCGACACCTGGTCGAGCGGATCGAAGAGCGCGACCTGATCGGCGAACAGGGCGGTGAGAATCCAGAACAGCACCAGTCCCAGACCGATCATGCCGATCGGACTGTCGAAGAGCCGTCCGTAAAGGCTCAGGTTGCGCTTGTAGCGGATGGAGACGGCGAAGATCACCGCCAGCCCGATCCACACCGGAATGAATTGCATGAACATCTGGGCGAAGATCGCGCCCCAGCCGAGCGGTTCCATGAGCCAGTCCCTCTGCTCTTGTCGTTATTGCACGCGGATGCGCGGGTTCAGGTAGACGTAGCCGATGTCGGAGATGAGCTGCGTGACCAGCACCACCAGCACCGCGACGACCGAGCAGCTGAGCAGCAGCTGGATGTCGTTGTTGCCCGCCGCCTCCACCAGAAGCCAGCCGAAGCCCTTGTAGTTGAACAGCGTCTCGACGATCACGACGCCGGTCAGCAGCCACGGGAACTGCAGCATGATGACGGTGAAGGGCGCGATCAGGGCGTTCCTGAGCGCGTGGCGCACCACGATCGTGGGGAAGCTGACGCCCTTTAGGCGGGCGGTGCGGATGTACTGCGCCGTCATCACCTCGGCCATGGAGGCGCGGGTCATGCGGGCGATGTAGCCCATGCCGTAGATGGCCATGGTCATGACCGGCAGGGCGAAGTTCTCGAACGTGATGTTCTCGGTCGCCGAGGTGGCGGAGGCCTTCATCCATTTCAGCCCGACGATGGAGCTGGCGAAGATCACCGAGAAGATGACGCCCGACACGTATTCGGGCGTGGCCGTGGTGGTGATGGCCAATGTCGACAGACTTCGGTCGGTGACGGTCCCCTCGCGCATGCCCGCCAGCACGCCCAGCAGCAGGGCGGACGGGACCATGACCACCATCACCCAGAACATCAGCTTGGCGGTGTACCAAAGCCGTTCGCCCACCACGCTGTCCACCGGGGCGTTGAAGCGGGTGGAGCGGCCCAGATCGCCGGTCACGACCCCGCCGAGCCATTCGCCGTAGCGCACGACGAGGGGGCGGTTGTAGCCGTTCTCGTCCAGCCAGGAGGCGACCTGCTCGTCGGTCATCCTCATGTTGCCCTGCTCCTTGGCGAGCTTTTCCAGGTTGGGCGCGAGATTGGTGAGGAAGAAGACCACGAAGGTCAGGCAGATCGCCGTCAGGGCCATGACCCCCAGGCGTTTGAGAATGAACATCAACATGGCGCGTCTCCCGTGGCTGCGCAGGGCGGGGCGGGGGGCGGCGCGGGCGCTGGAGAAAGGCCCTTGGCGCGCGCGTCAGGCGCCGGCCGGGACGGGGCGGAGGGCGCGCGCGCGCCCTGCGCCGTCGTTCCGGCCGGCGTCGTCCGCGTCAGGCCAGCGACCAGAGGTCGTGGTGGTGCTCGAAGGTCGGGTGCATGCGCACGCCCTTCACGCGTTCGGAGTGGTGCGTGAAGAGCGAGCGCCAGAACGGCTGCACCATGACCGCGTCGTCCTGAAGGATCGCCTGGATGTCCTTCATGACCTCGCGGCGGGCGTCGGCGTCGGCGATGGACAGCGCCTCGCCCAGCTTGGCGTCGAACTCGGGGTTCGCATACGCGCTCTCGTTCCAGGCCTCGCCCGAGCGGTAGGCGAGCGCCAGGACCTGCACGCCCAGAGGCCGCATGTTCCAGTTGGTGGTGGAGTAGGGGTACTTCGACCAGTCGTTCCAGAACGTCGCGCCGGGCAGGATGGTGCGCTTGACGTTGATGCCGGCGTCGCGCAGCTGCGCGGCGATGGCGTCGGTGGTCAGCGCGCGCCAATCCCCGTCGATGGAGATCAGCTCGAACTCGTAGTCGGCCATGCCCGCCTCGGTCAGCAGCGCCATGGCCCCTTCGGGATCGCGGACCTGCTTGGGCAGCTCGGCATATTCGGGGTGCATCGGGCCGACATGGTGGTTTTCGGCCGGCGAGCCGAGGTCGGAATAGCCCAGCTCCAGCACCACGGCGTTGTCGACGGCCATCTGCAGGGCCTTGCGCACGCGCTTGTCGGCGAAGGGCTTGATGCCGTCCACCTCGGCCTCGATGTTGGTGCGGCAGCAGATGGTGGCGGCGGTGACGACCTCGGACCGGATGAAGCCGAGGCTCTCGAAGACCTCGAGGAACTCGCCCTCGGTCTGGTAGAGCATGTCGACCTCTTCGGCATCGACCGCGGCCACGTAGGCGGCGGGATCGGTGCCGTAGTCGATGTATTCGATGCGGTCGAGCGCGACGTCGCCGCCCCACCAGCCGTCGCGCTTCACCAGCGTGGCGTTGATTCCGACGTTGAACTCTTCGATCATGAAGGGCCCGGTGCCGATCCAGTTCTGGCTGAGATCCGCGCCGGTCTCGTCGAAGCTGGGATGCACGATCAGGGCCGGATAGTCGGCCATGCCCGGGATGATCGAAATGTCGGCGTTGGGCAGGTCGAGGCGGATCGTGTGGCTGTCGACCACCGTCATGACGCCCTCGGCCAGCTGGCCGCTCGCCTCGTCGATCAGCGAGGACATGCGCGCGGCCATGGAGTTGCCTTCGGCCGACTTGTCGCACCAGCGGCGGACGTTGTAGGCCACGTCCTCGGCGGTGAAGTCGTCGCCGTTGGACCATTTCACGCCCTGGCGGACCTTCAGCGTGTAGGTCTTGGCGTCCTCGGACACCTCCCAGCTTTCCAGCAGCTTGGGCTCGAACGTGAAGTCGGCGGTGTAGCGTACGAGGTTCTCGGTCAGGGCCGAGGCCACGCAGCCCATTTCCGACCAGTCGAACGAGCGCGGATCGGTCACGCGCTTGATCTGCATCTGGCAGCGCAGCGTGCCGCCCTGCTGCTGCGCGCGGGCCTTGCCCGGCGCGGCCAGGCCCAGCAGGCCGTAGGCGGCCGCCGAGGTGGCGCCGAGCGCCGTGGCCGTGGCGAGGAATTCGCGTCGGTCCATCTTACCGTCGCGCGCCTCGTCGGCGTACATGGCGATGGCGGCATGCATCGGCTTGCCGTTCACGGTGTCGTCGTCGCGGGTGGTCATTTGAATAGCCTCTCCTGTCGTGCTCGCCGGACTTGTGCGGGGTCGAGCCCGTCCGGTCGTCGCTCGTCATCACTGTGGCGGGGCGCGATCGCGCGCCGCGGGGTTCGTTGCGGCGCCGCATGGCTGGAAACCGACGCGTCCGACGTCGCATTGGCGACAGGACGTCTCACGCCCCTTCATCGTCCAAAGCTTCGCAACTCCGCCGGAGAAGATCAACCGGCGGGCTGGAAATGCGCGTCCGACGGGTGGGAGCGGGCCCCGCCTCAGCGGCAGGCGGGCAGCGACAGGCCGTCCGGCAGCAGGGTTTCGGCGTCGCCGCAGGCGATGTCGAGATCGTCCTGCGACAGGCCGCGCGCCCCGCTCAGATCGGCGCCGGACAGGTCCGCGCGACGCAAAAGCGCGCCGCGAAGGTCCGCGTCCTCGAACGCGGCGCCGCGCAGCGAGGCGCTGGTGAGGCGCACGTCGCGCAGATCGGCATCCGAAAAATCGGCGCCGTCGCCGGCGATCCGGTCCATGTCGGCGCCTTCCATGTCGGCGCCGCGCAGGACGGCGCCGGTCAGCTGCGCCCGCTCCAGATCCGCGCCCTGCATCTGCGCGTCCGAAAAATCCGCGCCCGCCGCCTCGGCCCGGCGCAGGAACGCGTCGCGCAGGTCCGCCTCGCCCAGCAGGGCGCCGGGCATGCGGACGCTCGCCAGGTCCGCGCCGCGCAGGTCCGCCTCGGCGAAGACGGCGCGCTCGATCACCGCCTTTTCCAGATCCGCGTCGCGCAGCTGGGCGCCGGTGAAGTCGGCGTCGGGGGCCAGCAGACGCTCCATCTCCGCCCGGCGCAGATCGGCGCCGGCGAAGCTGACGTCAGGCAGCTGCGCGCCCTTGAGGTCCGCCTCGCGCATGTTGGCGCCGGAGAAATCGCCCGAGGCGATCTGGAGGTCGCGCAGCGCGGCGCGGCGCAGATCGCAATCGGCGCAGCCGCCGTCGGCGGTCAGCCTGGACGCCAGCGCGGTCTGCGCCGCGAGCGGGGCGGGAAGGGCCGCGGCCGTTGCAAGCGCGGCGAGAAGGGCGGCGGCGGTCAGGACGCGGGGCATGTCGGCTCTCCCAAGGCGCAAGGCGCTGCGTTGGATATGGCTTTCGCGGGCGCGGCCGTAAAGGCGCATCGGTCAGGACCCGCCACGGGGGCGCAGGCCGCGGATCGCCGCCTGCACGGCGCGGGGCAGGGCGGGATCGCGCCCTTCGGGCATCGCGTCGAGCGCGCTGGCCACGTCCTTGACGATGATGCCGATGGTGTTGTCGTCGGAATGTCCGTCGCGGGCGAACTCGATGGCGTCGAAATTGGCGCCGAACCAGGTCTGTCCCGAACTGTCGTTCATCAGATCGAGCAGCCGATCCTCCGGCACCCCCAGCGCGTCGGCCCAGTCGAGCGCCAGGCGCGTCATCGCGACGGAGGAGGCGCCGACGAGGTTGTTCAGCACCTTGGCCGTCATGCCGGCGCCGAAGGGGCCCATCCGGTGAAAATGCGCGCCCATGGCGTCGAAAAGCGGCTGCAGGCGGTCGAGCGTGGCGTCCTCGCCGCCGAGCATGAAGCTCAGCCGCGCTTCCTGCGCCGCGACGGCGGCGCCGGACATGGGCGCGTCGACCAGCGCGATGCGCGGCGGCGCGCGGTCGCGCAGGGCCCGCACGTAGCGGGGCGAAAGGGTGGAGGAGACGACGACCGTCTCCAGCGCCGGCGCGGCCGCGATGAGGCCGGCGGCGCCGAAAAGCACGTCCTCCGTCTGCGCCTGGTCGCGGACCACGGTGATCAGCGTGCGCAGGCCGGGCGCGAAGGCCGCGGGATCGTCGGTCATGACCGGAGCCGACGTGCCGAAGTCCGCCGGCGGGCGCACGTCGAGGCCGCGCGCGTCGATCCCCGCGGCGCGCAGGGCGGCGAGCATGGGCGCGCCCATGCGGCCGCAGCCGGCGACGCCGACGCCGGCTCGGATGCCGACGCCGGGATCGACGACTGTGCCGGGGCCGACGACTGTGCCGGGGCGGACGGTCGCGTTCGGGCTCATGGCGCGTCCATCCTCCGCGCCGCTCATGCCGGGACCTGCGCCGCGCGTTCGACCGCGGTCCAGCGGCGCGCCCACAGCGCGAAGGGCAGGGCGACCAGGTACATGGTCATGCCGTAGCCGCCCGAGGGCAGCGCGAAGGCCGGCAGAACCGCCGCGCCGCCCGCCACCATCCCGCCCACGGCGAGGCCCAGCGTGCCGTTCTGGATGCCCAGCTCCATCGCCACG
Source organism: Pseudomonadota bacterium (assembly GCA_039816075.1). Taxonomy (GTDB): domain Bacteria; phylum Pseudomonadota; class Alphaproteobacteria; order Rhodobacterales; family Rhodobacteraceae; genus Albimonas. The sequence goes on from JBCBYE010000009.1 coordinate 8,473, forward strand.
GCGACGGACTGCCGCCGTCCCAGGCCCATCGCCATCCCCAGCCCGAGGCCGAGGCCCAGCAGCAGCACGTTGAGCGCGATCAGCAGCGGGCCGAGCGTCGGCAGAACGTCCACCACCACCTGCCAGTTGGCGCCGATGGCGCCCAGAATGATGACGATGAAGAGGCCCGTGGCGATGCGCGCGGCCGTCGGCTCCGCCCGCTCGGCGAAGGCCGGCGCGAGGCGGCGCAGCGCCACGCCCGCCAGCGCCGGCGCGGTGGTGATGGCGAACATCGCGAGGCCCAGGCCCAGCACGTCGACGGACGGCGCCGCCTCGCCCATGAAGGTCCGCGCCGACCAGGCGACCATCGGCGGCACGGTCAGCGCGCACAGCAGCGACGCGCAGGCCGTCAGCGTGATCGAGAGCGCGACCGAGCCGCCCGCCAGACGCGTGAGCATGTTGGACGTCACCCCGCCGGGGCAAAGCGCCAGGATCATCACGCCCAGGCCCAGCGCGGGCGCCAGGGGCATGACCTGCAGCAGCAGAAAGGCGGCGACCGGAATGCCGACGATCTGCGCGGCGAGGCCCGTGGCGACGGCCGCGGGCCGCGCGGCGACCCGGGCGAAATCGGCGAGGGTCAGGCCCAGCCCCAGCGCGAACATGATGAACGCCAGCGCCAGCGGCAGCACCGTGGTCAGCAGAACGTCGGCCAAGGCGCGGCCCTCCCCGGTTGCGCGGCGCGGCCTCTGCGGGCCGGCTCGGCGCGTACCCTAGGGGCGGGCGCGGCCCGCCGGCAAGCGGCGCGCGTCGCTCAGGCCGGCGCAGGGCGCAGGCCGCCGTGGCGCCGATCGAGGCGCTGCGCACGTTGTCGGCGTCGACGGCGCAGATCGGATGGCCGTCCTCGTCGGGCTGGCGCCGCAGGTCGTGATGCACCCGCGCGGCCATGTGCGCGGCCTGCATGCCTCCACGCCGAAAACGGGCCCCCCGGTGCTTTCGCGCGCGTCGCGGAACTCCATCGTGACGCGGATGAAACAGCTTTCGCCGGGCGGCAGCCGGATGATCCTGGGCGACATCGCCGGACCGGTGCGCATCGATTCCGCTCCGCCGAAGCCGGGGTTGCGGCCGAGCGCGTCGTTGACGGCGACCCGCAGGCGCAGCTCGGCCTGCGGATCGGGGATGCAGCGACGCCTCGCCGATCTCCGGCAGGACGGGCCGGTTCGGGTCGATGGAGCGCGGCGGCGAGGCCGCCCGCTCCCGCCTCGGGCTGACGACGGCGAAGGCGACGAAGCCCGCGGCGCAGGCGAACATCCCCGCCTTGGCGAAAAGCGGGCAGGCGTCGAGCGCGGCGAGCCTCCTCGCGACCCGGTCCCTGCGCCGAAGCCTTGGCGCGCGCGCCGCCCGTACGGACGCGGCGCAAGAGCGGCTAGCGTCGCCCGCCGCGCCGGGGCACGTTTCGCCCGGCGACTCGCCCCCGTCGCCGGCAGCCCAGCGGATGCGCCCATGAACCTCGACCAAGCGATGGCGGAGCGTCGCTCCATCCGCGGATACCTCGACAAGCCCGTGCCGCGCGAGCTGCTGGAGGAGATCGTGGCGCTCGCCAACCGCGCGCCGTCGTCCATGAACACCCAGCCCTGGCACCTGCACGTCCTGACCGGCGAGGTTCTGGACCGTGTGCGCGCCGGCAACACCGAGAACATGCTGGCCGGCGTGCCGCCCAGCCGAGAGATCGGCGACTATTCCGTCTACGAGGGCGATCACCGCGCCCGGCAGATCGAGATCGCGGTGCAGCTCTTCGAGGCCATGGGCATCGAGCGTCACGACAAGGCGCGACGCCACGACTGGGTCATGCGCGGGTTCCGCCAGTTCGACGCGCCGGTCAGCATCGTGGTCTGCTTCGACCGCGACCTGCTGGACAACACCATCGCCCATTTCGACTGCGGGGCGATGACCTACGGCCTGGTGCTCGCCGCCTGGGCGCGCGGTCTGGGCGCGGTCATCAACGGTCAGGGCATCATGCAGAGCCCTGTGGTGCGCGAGATCGTCGGCATCCCCGAGGACCAGGTGATCCTGACCTGCGTGGCGCTGGGCTGGCCGGACGAGAGCTTCGTCGCCAACGACGTGGTGTCGCGCCGCCGCGAGGTGGGCGAGGCGGCGCGCTTCGTGGGCTTCGACTAAGGCCTGCAAGCGTCTGCGACGCGGCGGCCAAGGCGGGGCGGTGCAGGCGCGGCGGCCAAGTCGGGGCGGCCAAGGCGGGGCGGTGAAGGCGGGGCGCGGACATGCAGACGCTCGACCAAAAGCATGCGCGCGATCTGGGCGAGGGCGCCGACATCTCGGCCGGGGCGCGGCCGAACCGGACGCTGGTCATCGCCTCCACCCCGCGCAGCGGCAGTTCCATGCTGGGCGCGCTGTGCGCGCGAACGGGTCGGCTGGGGGTCCCGCGCGAGTACATGGAGCCCGGCGCCCTCGCCTGGCTGTCGCGCCGGTTCGGGACGGACGATGCGGCCGTCGTTCTGCGCGAGGTGATGGCTCGGCGCAGCTCCGCCGACGGCGTTTTCGCGATCAAGCTGCACTACGACCATCGGCGGACCCTGCCGGGGTTCTTCGATCTGCGCGCCGCGCTGCCCGATCCGCGGCTGGTGCTGATCGAGCGCGACGACGCCATGGCGCAGGCGCTGTCGCTGGCGCGCAGCTGGCAGACCGGCGCCTACAACGCGACGCTGCAGGCGCGAGGCGAGGCGAGGTTCGATCCGCGGCTGATCGAGCGCGCGCTGCGCCTCGTCACGCTGCATGCGGCCGCCTGGCGCTACGAGACGGCGCGGCAGGGTCTGCCCTGGATCCGGCTGTCGTTCGACGAGGTGGTCGCGGATCCGCCCGGCGCCGTGGCGCGCATCGCCGAAGTCATGGACGTCCGGATCGCGGCCGAGGATCTGCCGACGGCGCCGCCGACCCGCCCCATGCCCCGCGACCCCGAGGCCGCGTCCTGGCCCGACCGCTGGCGCGCGCAGGCGCGGGCGGAGCCGCCGTTCGAGGCCGCCGAGACGCCCCGGGCGCGGGAACGCCCTGCGGTCGGGCTGCGCGCCCGGGCCAAGCGCAAGCTCAGGCAATGGATCGATCGGCTGTGACCGGCCCCCGCGTCCCTGCAGGGCTCACGCAGCCGTGAGAGGGGATTCCGCGACCTGACCGCCCGCAGGGGTCGAAGCGGCGGGGCGCGCGCCTTACCTGCTGCCCCGAACTCGAACTCGGACCCGAACCCGAACTCGCACCCCATCCGCGCCGACTCGCCCCGGCGCGCCCGACCGGAGGACGCCGCCATGACCTCGACCCTGTTCACGCGCCGCACCGCGATCGCGGCCGGAGGCGCCGCGCTCGCTTCCGGCCTTGTCGGCGGCCTCGCCGCGCCGGCGCGCGCCGCGGGAGTCGCGCCGACGCCGACCATGCGCGGCGGCGCCAACAACTACCGTCCCGGCGCCCCGGTGGTGGAGCGGATCGGCGGCGGCGGCTTTTTGATGACCGGCACCGTGCGCCGCGCCGGCGACGGCGCGCCGCTGGCGGGGATGCGGGTGCAGATCTGGGCCCACACGACCGAGGGTCATGAGCGCGATCTCGCCAGCCACGGCGCCACGCTGACCGATGCGAACGGCGTCTTCCGCATGGACATGCCGCAGATCGTGCCCGCCTTCGGCCAGGCGCACGGGCACCTCGCCTATGATGCCGAGCATGGCGAGGGCGGGTTCGAGACGGTGTTCCTGCGTCCGCTGATGAGCAGCCCGCGGGACCGCAGCCTCGAGGCGAATTTCGTTCTGAAGCCGGTCTGATCGCCGCGCCGGCGGCCCGCGCCATGCCCGCCCTGCGCGCGGCGCTGATCCGGGCCGCGCTGGCCCTGGCCGTCTTGGGGCCCCTGGCGCTGTCGCTGACCAGTCCGCTGCTGGCCTGGCGGCAGCCGATCTACATCCTCGCCGGGGCGGCGGGCGTGGCCGGGCTGGGACTGCTGCTGGTGCAGCCCCTGCTGGCGGACGGGCGCCTGCCGGGTCTGCGCGGGCCGCCGGCGCGACGGCTGCACGCCGGGGTCGGCGTCGCGCTGATCGCGGCCGTTCTGGTGCATGTGGCGGGGCTGTGGGTCACCAGCCCGCCGGACGTGGTGGACGCGCTCCTGTTCCGTTCGCCCACGCCGTTTTCGGCCTGGGGGGTCGCGGCCATGTGGGCTGCGTTCGCGGCGGCGGCCCTGGCGGCGCTGCGCCGGCCTCTGCGATGGCCGCCGAGGCTTTGGCGGCGCGGCCACCTGGCGCTGACGGCGACGGTGGTGGCGGGGACGGTGGTGCATGCCTTGCTGATCGACGGAACGATGGAGCTGCTGAGCAAGGTCGCGCTCTGCGCCCTCGCCGTCGCCGCCACGGGCTGGGTCGCGCTGCGGCGCATCTGACCGGCGGGCGGCGCGGGGCGGCTCGGCCCGCGCCGGCATCCTGTCTTTCGCGTGCCGTCCGCCCAGTTTTCCGTCCGCCCGGTTTGCCGTCCGCCCGGTTTTCCGTGCCCGCGGCAGTCGTCTTTGCGGGTTTCGGCGTTGCGGTCGCCGCCTAGGGCGCGGTCAGCTGCGCGATGGCGGAGGTCCAATCCTCTAGGTGGTAGATATGCGCGATGCGCCCGTCCTCGACCGTGACGATGTCGATGGACATGATCTCGAAGCGCCGACCCGTGGCCGGATCCACGCCCAGGAACGGGCCGACGGGCGTCCCCTCCGCCCGCCCGCGCACGACGAAGCGGCCGTCGGCCTCGAGGATCTCCTCCACGGTCCAGGTCAGATCGGGCACGACCTGGCCCAGATAGCCGACCGTGGCGAGCATGCCCTGCGCGCCGGGCCCGCCCGGCGGCGTGGGGATGGAAACGACGTCGGGCGAGAACAGCTCGTAATAGCGCGACTCCGTGGTCTCGGCCGGCGCGGTGAGCACGTCGGCGTAGAAGGCGCGCACCGTGTCGATGTCGCCCGCCGAGGCGGGCGCGGTCAGGGCCGCCGCCGCGACGGCCGCGGCGATGAAGGTCTTTCGCATGGTCGGATCTCCGGATCGGGGTGCGGCGTGCGCGGCCGCCAGAGGCCGCTTTCCCGCTTGCGTACCAAGTGGTACAATCCGCCTCGGAGCGCCGTCAATATAAAAATACCAGTAGGTACGTAAATGAGCGAAGAGGCCCCCCCCCGCAAGCGCGGCCGCCCCAGCACGATGCGGGCGGAGGGCGTGACCGACGTGGCGGTGGAGGCCTATCGCCGCTCGGACCCCGCCGACGTCTCCGTCAACGCCGTGTGCCGACTGGCGGGCGTGTCCAAACCGTCGCTCTATCGCGAATTCGGCAGCGAGGACGGGCTGACCAAGGCGGCGCTGGACCGCTACGCCGCGACGGTCCTGCAGGGCATGTTCGATATGCTGTCGGAGGGCCGCGGCCTGGGCCCGACCCTGGACGCGCTGATCGCCTTCGCCAGCGAGGACCCGTCGATGGAAACCGGCTGCCTGTTCTACAAGATGCGCGCGGGCAAGCATCGGCTGGGTCCCATGACCCGCGCGCGGGTGGAGGAGATCGACGCCATGGCGCGCGAGGGTTTCGCGGCGTTCCTTCAGGGCGCGCAGGCGCGGGGCGAACTGTCCGACCGAATCCCGGTGGAGACCGGCGCGCGATACCTGGCCGAACAGATCGCGCTGGCCCTGATCCAGCGCGCCGCAGGCGAGGACAAGGCCGCCATCCGCGCCACGCTGGAACTGGCGCTGGGGGTGTTCGGGCGTCCCTGATCGCGCCGGGGCGCGAGCGACGCGCAGGCTGACCGGTTGCTGCATCATCGAGCGCGATGCGTCCTGGTCGCGGGGCTGGAACGGCGCCTCGCGCCTCGAACGCCTCGCCCGTCTCGGCGGCGGAGAGCATGCGCGTGGAAAACGCCTGTCCGACGCGGCCGAAGACGATCTCATTCGCCGCGGGACCTTCGCTGCGCCGCGCCGTGGCGGCCTCGACCCGGCCGTCGACCGTCGGAAGGCGATCGATGCGCGCGCCCATGGCGCCGACCGCGTCGTCGGTGTCCTGAGCCTCTGCCGTCGAAAACCCCGTCGAACGTCGGATGCGCGGCCGCGGCCAAGGCCGAGCAAGTCGCCGAAGTCGCGTCGTCGGCCGGCGTCATCGACGCCAATGCGCAGCGGGACCGCGCGTCGGCATCCGGACCTGCCGACGCCGATGCCGACGCCGCGGCGACGGCCATCAGCGCGCCGGCCAGAGCCTAGGCTGCGCGCCCGATCATCGCGCGAACTTCTTGTACTTGATTCGCTTCGGCTCCACCGCGTCCGGCCCCAGCCGTCGGATCTTGTCCTGCTCGTAGTCTTCGAAGTTGCCCTCGAACCACTCCACATGGCTGTCGCCTTCGAACGCCAGAATATGCGTGCACAGGCGGTCCATGAACCAACGGTCGTGGCTGATGACCATGGCGCAGCCCGCGAAGCTTTCGAGCGCGTCTTCGAGCGCGCGCAGGGTTTCGACGTCGAGGTCGTTCGACGGCTCGTCGAGCAGCAGCAGGTTGCCGCCCTCGCGCAGCAGCTTGGCCATGTGCACGCGGTTGCGCTCGCCGCCCGAGAGCAGACCGACCTTCTTCTGCTGATCGCCGCCCTTGAAGTTGAAGGCGCCGCAATAGGCGCGGGAATTCATCTCCGCCTCGCCCAGCATGATGATGTCCTGACCGTCGGAAATCTCCTCCCACACGGTCTTGCCGGCGTCGAGCGTGTCGCGGGACTGGTCCACATAGGCCAGCTTGACCGTGTCGCCGAAGGTGATGGCGCCGCTGTCCGGCGTCTCCTGCCCCGTGATCATGCGGAAGAGCGTCGACTTGCCGGCGCCGTTGGGGCCGATCACGCCGACGATGCCGCCCGGCGGCAGGGTGAAGTTCAGCTCGTCGATCAGCAGGCGGTTGCCGTAGCCCTTGCGGACGCCCTCCACCTCCATGACCTTCGACCCCAGCCGCGGGCCGTTGGGGATGATGATCTGGGCGCGGCCGACCTTTTCGCGTTCGGACTGGTTGGCGAGGTCTTCGTAGGCGTTGAGGCGGGCCTTGGACTTGGCCTGCCGGGCCTTGGGCGCGGCGCGGACCCATTCCAGCTCGCGGCTCAGGGCGCGCTGACGGGTCTTGTCCTCGCGCGCCTCCTGCTCCAGCCGCTTGGCCTTCTGCTCCAGCCACGACGAATAGTTGCCCTCCCACGGCACGCCGCGGCCGCGGTCCAGCTCCAGGATCCAGCCGGTGATGTCGTCGAGGAAATAGCGGTCATGGGTGACGATCAGGATCGTGCCCTTGTAGTCGATCAGGTGCTTTTGCAGCCAAAGGATCGTCTCGGCGTCGAGGTGGTTGGTCGGCTCGTCCAGCAGCAGCATGTCCGGCGCTTCGAGCAGCAGCTTGCACAGCGCCACGCGCCGCTTCTCGCCGCCCGACAGGTTGCCGATCTGCGCCGTATCGTCGGGGCAGCGCAGGGCCTCCATCGCCACGTCGATCTGGCTGTCGAGGTCCCACAGGTTCTGCGCGTCGATCTGGTCCTGCAGGGTGGTCATCTTCTCCATCAGCTCGTCCGAGTAATCCTCGGCGACCTTCATGGCGATGTCGTTGTACTCGGCGAGCAGGCCGGTCTTCTCCGCCACGCCCTCCATCACGTTCTCGCGCACGGTCTTGGTCTCGTCGAGCTCCGGCTCCTGCGGCAGGTAGCCGACCTTGGCGCCCTTGGCGGCCCAGGCCTCGCCCTGAAAGTCCTTGTCGATGCCGGCCATGATCCGCATCAGCGTGGACTTGCCCGAGCCGTTGACGCCGACGACGCCGATCTTCACCCCGGGCAGGAAGTTCAGGCGGATGTTTTCGAAGCACTTCTTGCCGCCGGGATAGGTCTTGGAGACCCCGTCCATGTGATAAACGTATTGATAGCTGGCCATGATGATCTCTGCGGCAAGGGGGATTTGAGCGCTCTTCTAGCGGCGGCCCGGCCGACCCGCAATGCGCCGGCCGACGGCGGCACGGTCCAGGGGCGCGGTTCATCTCGGGGCGGGGGCGGGCGTGGCATCTTGACCTTGCGTGAACCGGAAGGGGAGGACGGGCCATGCGCTCGGGCGTGATCGCGAAGAAAATCGGCATGACGCGGCTTTTCCTGGAAGATGGTCGCGAAACCCAGGTCCTGGGCGGCGCGGCGGGGACCGACGTTCTGCTGGCGCGCGGCCGGGGGACCGAGGGCGAGCTGGCCGTGACGCTGGCCCCGCCCGATCCGGACGCGGCCGCGACGCGCGAACATGTCCTGCTGGCGCGTCAGGTCGGCGTGCTGGACCTCGATTTCGACGGAGAGGGCGCGATCGCCCTGGCGCCCCTGCGCCTGACGGGAACGCGCGGCGACGACGACGCGGCGATCTCGCTCGACGGGCTGGCGGCGTTCCGCGGGCAGGGGACCAAGGTCTCGCTGTGGACCGGCGCGGGGGACGACGCGGTGCGCTTCGTCGCCGTGGCGGGCGAGGCGGACGGCGCCGCGGGCCTTTCGCGCGGCTTCATCGGCGCCGGGCGCGGCGCGGACGACGTGGCCTTCTACATCTCCAACGTCGGAACCGACCGGGGGTTCGCCTTGACCGTCTCCACCGGGGCGGGGGCGGACACCGTGTCGGGCAAGAGCTTCGTCGCGCGCGATGCGTCGGACGATGCGGGGGCCCAGGCCCCTTCCGCTCCGGCGCCCTCGGTTCTGCGGATGAACCTCGGCGGCGGCGACGACCTGGCGGGCACCTATTTCTGCGACGAGACGCGAGATGCCGCCGACGGCGCCGCCGCGGGGGACGGGCCGACCTCGTGGCTGCGGCTGGGCGCGGGCGACGACATGGCGCTGGTTTCGCAGTTCAGCGCCGGCTTCGGCGGCGTGCTGAAGGTGCGCGGGGGGCGCGGCGACGACGTCATGCAGGTGACGGTGACCGACTGGGACTTTCTGCAGGAGCCGGCCCAGCGCCTGCCCTCCGTCGCCGGCGGCCGCGGCGCGGACGTCTTCGTGCTGGAGCGGGGCGAAACCTCCGCCCGGATCGTCGATCTGACCCTGGGGGAGGACGCCATCGCCCTGGCGGGCGGCATCGCCTTCGGCGACCTGGTCTTCGGCCAGCGGGGCGAGGACGTCGCGATCTTCGATGCCGACGGCGCGCTGCTGGCGCTGGCGGGCGCGCGGGGCGGGCTCGACGCCGACGACCTGACGCGCGACCATTTCGTCGCCCATGACGCGCAGGCCTTCGCCGTCCCGCCGGAGCCGGAGCGCGCGCTGCTGGAGCTTTGATCGCCGTCCGCCGCGGGGGCCCGATCGCGGCGAGGTCGCGAGAGGGTGACGACCCGCGACTGGCGCGTCGGGGCGGCGCGCCCCACCTCAGTTGCGTACAGCCCCCTTGCGTTCAGGAGACTTCGCCATGCCCCGTTGCATCGCCGCCGCCCTTCTCGTCGCCGTCCTGGCCGGATGCGCCGGAGGCGCCGGGCTGGAGATCGGCCCTCCGCAGTCCGGCGGGTCCGGCAGCGCCTACTGACGCGCGTCGCGGCCGGCCCGCCGCAGGCCGCCGCGTCCCTCGCCCTTGACGGCGCCGTGCCGCGCCGCGAGAAGCGGGGCGAGGCTCGCCCCGACATGGGCGATCCGCCTGCGAAGGGACGGCGCGTGCGGCAAGGATTTCCGAAGGCGGCGAAGGGCTTGCGCGTCGGTCTGCTGGGCGGCTCGTTCGATCCGCCCCATGAAGGTCATGTGCATGTCACGCGCCGGGCGCTGCAGGGCTTCGGCCTCGACCGGGTCTGGTGGCTGGTCAGCCCGGGCAATCCGCTCAAGCCGAATCCGCCCCAGGACATGGCCCGGCGCCTCGTCGCCTGCCGCGCGCTGATGCGCCATCCGCGGGTCGAGGTGACGGATGTGGAGGCGCGCCTGGGCACCGCCTACACCGCCGAGACGCTGGAGGCTCTGTCGGCCGTCTATGCCGGCGTGCGCTTCGTCTGGCTGATGGGGGCGGACAACCTCGCCGGATTTCATCGCTGGGACCGGTGGGAGACCATCGCGGCCACGGCGCCGATCGGGGTCGTCGCCCGCCCGGGCGAGCAGCTGCGCGCCGGCCTGTCGCCGGCGGCGCGGCGCCTGGCGCGCCGGCGCCTTTCGTCCGGCGCGGCCTCCGGCCTCGCGCTGCGCGAGGCCCCGGCCTGGGCGCTGCTGACCGGGCCGATGTCGGATCAATCCTCCACGCGTCTGCGCGCCGGGGGGGCGTGGCCATGAGCTTTTTCCTTTCCCGGCGCGGCCTGCTCGCCGCGGCCGCCTCGCTGCTGCTGGCAGGCTGCGCCGCGGCCGACGCGCCGCCGAGGGCGGAGCTGCCCACGCCGCGGCCGGACGCCGGCGGCCCCGGCGCCGA
>JBCBYE010000492.1:0-3844 GCA_039816075.1 Pseudomonadota bacterium
AAGAGACCTAAGAACCACTTCACGCCTGTTCATCGGACAGCCCTCTGCTTCAAAATACCAAAGTTAGTTAGCAAAAGTTCTCGGAAATGTACAGGTATCGATCTAAGCTCGCTGAGGAAACCTAGCCCCCGAACCGACCCGTCTGGCGCCAGGCCCAGGCGTCGCCGATCATCTCGGACATCACCGAGCGGCTCGGCGACCAGCCCAGCACCTCCTGCGCGCGGGTTCCGTCGCACACGAGGCGGCTGGGGTCGCCGGGGCGGCGCTCTCCCATTTTCTGGGGGATCGGCTCGCCGACCACCGCCTCGGCCGCGTCGATCACCTCGCGCACGGAAAAACCGCTGCCGGTGCCCAGGTTCAGGCGCAGGCTTTCGCCGCCCTCCAGCAGCCGTTCCGTCCCCAGAACATGGGCGTCGATCAGGTCCATCACGTGCACGTAGTCGCGGATGCAGGTGCCGTCGGGCGTGGGGTAGTCGTCGCCGAAGATCGTGATCGCGTCGCGCGCGCCCGCCGCAGCGTCCAGCACCAGCGGCACCAGATGCGTCTCCGGCACGTGGTGCTCGCCCACCTCCCGCTCGGAATCGGCGCCGGCCACGTTGAAGTACCGGAAGGCGATGGAGCGGATGCCGTGCGCCGCCTCGAAATCCGCCAGCAGCGCCTCCACCGCCAGCTTGGAGGCGCCGTAAGGATTGATGGGCCGTTGCGGCGCGCCTTCGGTGATCGGGTCTTCCTCCGGCTCGCCATAGGTGGCGGCGGTGGAGGAGAAGACGATCGTGCCGACGCCCGCATCGCGCATGGCGCAGAGCAGGTTCAGCGAGCCGCCCACGTTGTTGCGCCAGTAAAGCTCGGGATCCTTCACGCTTTCGCCCACGTTCGACAGCGCCGCGAAGTGCATCACCGCGTCGGGCCGCACTCGCTTGAACGCGTCGCGCAGCGCCTCGGGGTCGAGCAGATCGCCCTCCACCGCCTCGCCGAACTTCACGGCCTGGCGCCAGCCGGTGCGGTAGTTGTCGAACACCACGGGCTCGTGGCCCGCGGCGCGCAGCGCCTTGCAGCCATGGGCGCCGATATAGCCGGCGCCGCCGGTGACGAGGATTCTGGCCATGGCGCGGGTCCCTACTCGGCGGCGCGGGGCGTGGCCACGACCTCTTCGAGGAAGCGGCGGAACCCCTCGCCCAGATCCTCGCGCGCCAGGCCGAAGGCCACCGTCGCCTCCAGGAACCCGGCCTTGGAGCCGCAATCGTAACGCTGCCCGGCGAAGCGGTAGCCGTAGACGCCGCGGCCCTCGCCGATCTCGTTGGCGATGGCGTCGGTCAGCTGAATCTCGCCGCCCGCGCCGCGCTTGCCGGCGTTCAGCGTCGTCAGCACGTCGGGCGTCAGGATGTAGCGGCCGATCACCGCAAGGTTCGACGGCGGATTCTCCTGCGGCTTCTCCACCATGCCCTTGGCGCGCACGAGGCGGCCGCCGAACTCGTCCGCCACCCCGTCCACGTCCAGCACGCCGTAGGATTTGGTGGCCTCGGGCGACACCTCCATCGTGGCGACCATGCAGCCGCCGGTGGCCTGGTAGGCGTCGGCCATCTGTTCCAGGCACGGCGTCTCGGCCGCGATCACGTCGTCGGGCAGCAGCACGGCGACGGGCTCGTCCGAGCTCACGAGGCGGCGGGCGCACCAGACCGCGTGGCCCAGGCCCAGCTGCTCCGCCTGACGGACATAGGCGATGGCGCCCGAGGGCATGTTGGCCTTCTGCACCTCGGCCAGCAGCTCGCCCTTGCCCTTCTCCTCCAGCGCGCGCTCCAGCTCGGGGCTGCTATCGAAATAATCCTCCAGCGCGCTCTTGCCCTTGGAGGTGACGAAGATGAACTCGCGGATGCCCGCGGCGCGCGCCTCGTCGATGGCGTATTGGATCAGGGGGCGGTCGACCAGCGGCAACACTTCCTTGGGGATCGCCTTGGTGGCGGGCAGAAAGCGGGTGCCGAGGCCCGCCACGGGGAAGATCGCCTTGGTGACGCGTCGTTGGATGCTCGTCATCTCGCCTCGCCTTGTCCAGATCGGCCCGGGCGTCGGCGCCCGCCGGCCGTTTCGCGCCCTTTTCGCCGGGCGGCGTGACCACGGCGTGAATGCCGGGGCCGTTTCGTCGGGTTTCGCGCCCCGATGAGACGCGTCCGCCCCGCCGGGGCGGCTCAGTCGATGCCGGCGGCGGCCAGCGCCGCCTCCACCCGCGGCACGTCCGCGGGATTGTTCACTTCCCAGAACACGCGGCCCCGGGCCTGAACCTCAACGCAGCTCAGGGCGGTTCGGTTCTCCAAGAACCGCAGCTGCTCCAGCCCCTCGCGCCGCTCCAGCGGCCCCTCGGGCCAGGCGGCATAGGCCGTCAACGCGGCGGGGCGGTAGGCGTAGACGCCCACATGGTGAAACACCTTGGGCAGGGGGCCGCCCTGCCACGCCTCGCCCGTATAGGGCAGCACCTCCTTGGAAAAGTAGAGCGCCCGTCCCCCCGCATCGAAGACCGCCGTGGTGCCGCCGACGCGGCCGGCGGCGCGGTCGGCCTTGAAGGCCGCCAGCGCCTCGGCGTCGCAGCGCAGGACCGGGGTGGCGACCTGGGCGGCCGCGTCCGCCGCCATCGCCGCGATCAGATCCTCCACGAACCACGGCGGCGTCAGCGGCGCGTCGCCCTGCAGGTTCACCACCAGATCCGGCGCGTCCAGATCGGGCAGGGCGGCGGCGCAGCGCTCCGTCCCGTTGCGGCACTCCGCCGGCGTCATCGCCACCTGGGCGCCGAAGGCCCGCGCCGCCTCGGCGATGCGCTCGTCATCCGTGGCCACCACCACCTCGTTCACGCCCTGCGCCGCCGTCGCCGCCTCCCAGCTGCGCTGCACGAGGCTGCGCGCCGCGCCGCCCGCGCCCCTGAGCGCGACCAGCGGCTTGCCGGGATAGCGGGAGCTCTCATAGCGCGCCGGAACGACGACCGAGACCTTCACAGCGGCGCGACCTCCACCCCCGGGGCGTAGGCGGCGAAGAAGGGGTTGTCCCAGCCGGGCTTGCCGTAGAGCAGGGGGCCGGTTCCGTCGAGCCGGTCCACCTTGCCGCCGGCGCCGGCGAGCACCGCATGGCCCGCGGCCGTGTCCCATTCCATCGTTCGGCCGAGGCGGGGGTAGAAATCCGCCTCCCCCGCCGCCACCAGGCAGAACTTGAGGCTGCTGCCGGCGGAGAGGAAATCGCCCACCGGGTATCGGGCGATGTAGTCGTCCGTCGCCTGGTCGCGATGCGATTTGGAGGCGACGACGCGCAGCTGCGCCCCGGGCGCGGCCACCGCGATGTCGCTTGCGTCCGAGCCGTCGGGCTTGCACTCCTCCGCGCCGCCGCCCGGCTTGGTGCGGAACAGGCGCCCCTTGGCGGGGGCGTAGACCACGCCCAGCGTGGGAACCCCGTGCTCCACCAGCGCGATGTTCACGGTGAAGTCGCCGCGGCGCTGGATGAACTCCTTGGTGCCGTCGAGCGGGTCGACGATGAAGAAGGTCTCCGCCGCCTCGCCCTGGGTCTCCACCTGCTCTTCGGTGACCAGCGCCACGTCGGGGAAGGCGGCGCGCAGGCCGGCGGCGATGTGGGCGTCGGCGCGCTCGTCGGCGATGGTGACGGGCGAGCCGTCCGCCTTCTGCGCGGCCTCGAATTCGGGGCCTTCGTAGACCTCGAGGATCAGCGCGCCGGCCTCCACGGCCAGGCGGGTGATCGTCTCGACGACGGCCCCGAATTCGAGGCCGCGCAGAAGGCGGACGGCTCGCCCGTCACCATCGCCGACGAGCGCGCCGACGCCCACATCGCCGCCGGCCTGCGCGCCGCCTTC
>JBCBYE010000824.1:0-1755 GCA_039816075.1 Pseudomonadota bacterium
CGACGTTCGCAGGCGCGTCGCCGCCGGCCGCGTCGTTCGCGGGGTCGGCCGGGCGCGGCAATGGGGGCGGCGCGCTCAGTCGGGCAGGACGGCGGTGGCCTCGATCTCCACCTTGGCGCGCGCCTCCAGCAGGTCGGCGACCTGCACGAGCGTCATGGCGGGAAAGTGCCGGCCGATCACCTCGCGATAGGCGCCGCCGACCTCGCGCAGGCGGGCGAGGTACTCGCGCTTGTCGGTGACGAACCAGGTCAGGCGGACGAGGTGCTGCGGGCCGGCGCCGGCCTCGGCCAGGATGGAGGCGATGTTCATGAGGCACTGGCGCGTCTGGCCGATGAAGTCGTCGGTTTCGAAGACCTGATCGCCGGTCCAGCCGATCTGCCCGCCCAAGTAGAGCGTGCGTCCGCTGGCCGCCACGCCGTTGGCGTAGCCCACGGGCGCCTTCCAGGCGGCGGGGTGCAGGCGCTGGTGGATGTCGTCTTGGTCGTCGCTCATGCCGCGGCCTCCCGGACGAGGGCCTCGCGCAGCGGCTGGGGCCAGGGTTCGGGCCGGCCGCGGTCGAGGTCGATATGGACGAGGGTGGAGGCGAAGACGAGGCGGGTTTCGCCGGCGGCTTCGGCCTCGATGGCGAGGTTCAGGGAGCTGCGGCCGGGCGGGTCCGGCTGCAGGCGGAAGTCGAGCGTTTCGCCCAGGCGCGTGGGCGCGGCGAAGCGAGCCTCGAGCCGCGCGGTGGGCACGCCTTTGCGCGCGCCCAGATGCATGGGGGCGAAGGGCGCGGCGAGGATGTCGGCGAACCATTCCTCCACCACCGAATTGGTCCACTCGAAATAGCGGGGATAGAACACCAGGCCGGCGGGGTCGCAGTGCTGGAACTCCACGCGGCGGCTTGTGCGGAAGGCCATGGGCTCAGACACCCAGCCAGCGGTCGCGCAGATCCGGCGTCAGCGCCGCGGGCGCGCCGCGCCAGACGGAGCGGCCGCGTTCCAGGATCGTGCAGGCGTCGGCGAGCGGCAGCAGCTCCGCGAGGGTCTTGTCGACGATCAGGATCGCCTGGCCTTCGGACTTCAGGGTTCCGAGCGCCTGCCAGATCTCCTGGCGCACGGTGGGGGCGAGCCCCTCGGTCGCTTCGTCGAGGATCAGCAGGCGCGGATTGGTCATCAGGGCCCGGCCGACGGCGAGCATCTGCTGCTCGCCCCCCGAAAGGGTGTCGGCCATCTGCGTGCGGCGTTCGGCGAGGCGCGGGAAGAGGCTTTCGACGCGCGCCTGGTCCCAGGGGCCGGGGCGGGCGGCGGCGAGCAGGTTCTCGGCCACGGTGAGGTTGGGAAAGCAGCGGCGCCCCTCGGGGACGAGGCCGAGGCCGGCGCGGGCGGCCTTGTGCGGGGGCAGGCCCGACAGGTCCCGGCCCTCGAACGTCACCCGTCCCTCGCGCGGGGGCGTGAGGCGGCAGAGGGCGCGGATCGTGGTGGTCTTGCCCATGCCGTTGCGGCCCATGAGGGCGTGGACCTCGCCGGCGGCGACGGAGAGGTCCACGCCGAAGAGCGCCTGCGAGGGGCCGTAGAAGGCGGTCAGGCCGGCGGCGTCAAGCATGGCGGGGTCCCTTCGAGGTCGCGGCCGCGATGCCCGCCGGGCGCCGTCTCGCCCCGGACTTGATCCGGGGCCTCCTTGGGGCCGGGCCCCGCGGCGGACGCGGTTGCGCCGCCGAGGCCGCCTTCGTCCGCGGGGCGCGCGCCGGCGGCGACCCCAGGAGGCCCCGGATCA
>JBCBYE010000418.1:0-4412 GCA_039816075.1 Pseudomonadota bacterium
CCGAAACGCGCAGCTTTTCGCCCTCCGGCCTGCCCCTGCCCGACGATGCCGAGGCCGACCATCCCAAGGTGCAGGAGCTGCGCGATCTGGTGTCCTGGTCCGAGGGCATGGTCTGGTGCTCGCCCGAACGCCACGGCGCCATGACCGGCATCATGAAGACCCAGATCGACTGGATCCCGCTCTCGATCGGCGGCATGCGCCCCACGCAGGGCAAGACGCTGGCGGTGATGCAGGTCAGCGGCGGCTCGCAAAGCTTCAACGCGGTGAACCAGCTGCGCATCCTCGGCCGCTGGATGCGCCTGCTGACCATCCCGAACCAGGCCTCGACGCCCAAGGCGTTTTTGGAATTCGACGCGGCGGGCCGCATGACGCCCTCGCCTTACTACGACCGCATGGTCGACGTGTGCGAGGAGCTGATGAAGTTCACCCTGCTGACCCGCGACAGCACCGATTACCTGCTCGACCGCTACAGCGAGCGCAAGGAAAGCGCCGCGGCGCTGTCGAAACGGGTGAACCGCAAGGCCGGCTGAGCGGGCCGATGGCCCCGGATCGACGGCCCGGCTTGCAGGATCGGCGCCCCGGCAACGATCTCAAGCGCTCAGGGGCCGGACATGCCCTTGCACATCCGCACGGGCGTCGCGGCCGCCCCCCCAGCGCCTGTCCGATCGCCTTCCGCACGAAAAGCCCGCCTGGGCGGCGCAGCGGATCCCCGACGACGACGGCGCCTGTCGGGCGCCGATTTTCGTGGACGACGACCGGATCCTCTCCCCCGCCGGCCGCGCCTTCGACACCGCGGGCGGCGGCGTCACCCACATCGCCGAGGTCGATCCAGGCGCGCCGGACCTGACCCTGCCGGCGGTCCTGCCCGGGCCGGGCCGGGCCAGGGCCCCGAGGACCATGACGGGATGCAGGCCGCTCGGCTGCACGCGCATGACGGCGCCGACCACGGCTTCGTCCTAGGGGCGCCTGCCGCCGGGGCGCCTTGTCGACCCACGAGATCCGGGCCGGCCGCGCCGCCTGCCCCGCCGCTCCACCCTGACGGTCCGCGCAGCGCGCCCCCTTGCGCCCATCCCTCGCGACCGGCAGGTTCCGCAGCATGTCAGACGCTCCGGTCACCCTCACCCCCGGCCCCGACGGCCTGCGCAGGATGCTGCGGCGGATCAAGACCGTCGCCGCGGTCGGCGTCTCGCCCAACCCGGTGCGCCCGTCGCACTATGTCGGGCGCTACCTGGCGCTCAAGGGCTATCGCGTGCTGCCGGTGAACCCGGTGCATGCGGGCAAGACCCTGTGGGGCGCGCCGGTCCACGCCTCGCTCGCCGACATTCCCGCGGCCGAGGATCCGATCCAGATGGTGGACGTCTTCCGCCGCTCCGAAGAGGCGGGCGCGGTGGTGGACGAAGCGCTCGACGTGCTGCTCGATCGCGGGCTGGAGGTGATCTGGCTGCAGATCGGCGTCTCCGACCCCGCCGCCGCCAAACGGGCGCAGGCGAAGGGCGTGGAGGTGGTGATGAACCTGTGCCCCAAGATGGAGTATCAGCGCCTCTTCGGCGAACTGCGCATGGGCGGCATCGCCACCGGGGTCATCTCCTCCAAGCTCTGAGCGCGGCCGCGGCGCCGCTTTCGCCCGCCCGCGCCGCCGCGTTCCGCTCGCCCCCGCGGCGCGCATCCGCTAGGCTTCGCGCCAAAACTCCATCCGCAACCGCCTGGGAGGCCGCCGCCATGTATGACGACACCGAAAAGACCTTCGGGTTCGACACCCTCCAGATCCACGCCGGGGCCCGCCCCGACCCTGCGACCGGCGCGCGTCAGACGCCGATCTATCAGAACACAGCCTACGTCTTCCGCGACGCCGACCACGCCGCCGCCCTCTTCAACCTGCAGGAGGTCGGCTACATCTACTCGCGCCTGACCAATCCCACGGTCTCGGCGCTGCAGGAGCGGATCGCGACCCTCGAAGGGGCCGCCGGCGGCGTCGCCACGGCCTCGGGCCACGCGGCGCAGATCATGGCGCTGTTCCCGCTGATGGGCCCGGGCGACAACGTCGTGGTCTCCTCGCGCCTCTACGGCGGCACGATCACGCAGTTCAGCCAGACCATCAAACGTTTCGGGTGGGAGGCCAAGTTCGTCGACACCGACAAGCCGGGCGAGGTCTCCAAGGCCTGCACCAAGCGCACCAAGGCGATCTTCTGCGAGTCGATCTGCAACCCCGGCGGCTACGTCACCGATCTGCCCAAGATGGCCACCATCGCCGACAAGAAGGGCATCCCCCTGATCGTCGACAACACCTCGGCCTCGCCCTATCTGTGCCGCCCGATCGAACATGGCGCGACGCTGGTGGTGCATTCGACGACCAAGTATCTGAGCGGCCAGGGCGCGGCCATGGGCGGCATCGTCGTGGACAGCGGCAAGTTCGACTGGACCGCCGCCGGCAAGTTCCCGTCCCTGTCCGAGCCGGAGCCCGCCTATCACGGCCTGAAGTTCCACGAGACCTTCGGTCCCCTGGCCTTCACCTTCCACGGCATCGCCATCGGCCTGCGCGATCTGGGCATGACCCAGGCGCCCATGAACGCCTTCCTGACCCTGCTGGGGATCGAGACGCTGTCCCTGCGGATGGAGCGTCACGTGGCCAACGCCGTGAAGGTCGCCACCTGGCTCGAAAACGACCCGCGCGTCGACTACGTGACCTATGCGGGGCTGAAATCGTCGCCCTACTACCGGCGCACGCGCAAGCTCTATCCCAAGGGCGCCGGCGCGCTCTTCACCTTCGCGGTCAAGGGCGGCTACGACGCCTGCGTCAAGCTGGTCGACAGCCTGGAGATCTTCTCTCACGTGGCCAATCTGGGCGACACGCGCAGCCTGGTGATCCACTCCGCCTCCACCACGCACCGGCAGCTCTCGCCCGAGCAGCAGGAGGCCGCGGGCGCCGGTCCCAACGTGGTGCGCCTGTCGATCGGCATCGAGGATGCGGACGACATCATCGCCGATCTCGACCAGGCCCTGGCCAAGGCCACGGGCTGAGGATCGGGGGGCGATGCGGGGGCGCGACCACGGATCGGCGGAGGCGGGCGAGGCCCGGTTGCCGGTCCCGCGTCGCGCCCTGCGTCGCCCCTTGCGGCCTCTCCTGGGCCGCGGCCCCGGGGCGAGCGCCCTCGCCCTGACCCTTCTCCTCGCCGCCGCGCCCTCGGGCGCGGCGGCGGTGGAGACGTCGCCGCTGCCGCCTGCCAACCCGCAGGCCGCGGCGCCTCCGCCAGCCCCCGCCGCACCGCCGCCGGCGCCCGCCGCAGCCGCTCCATCCCCGGACGTTCGAACCCCGGCGGAACCCTTCGACCCCGCCCGCATCGCCGAGACGCTGGCCGCGGACGAAACGCCCCCTCCGGCGGACGCCCCGGCCGCCGCCGCGGACCCGGCGGCCGCCGACGCGAGCGCCGTGGCTGCGACCGACGCCCGGGTCGCCTCCCCCCGACGTTTCGCCCCGGCGCCCCCCGGACTGCGCGTGCCCCCGGCGAACCCGCGCCGCCCCGCCGCGCCGCCCCCGGCAGATCCCGCGCCGTCCGAAACGGTCGCCGCGACCGACACCGACGCGCCGCCCCCGGCGCCCGCCGCAGCGCCCGCCGCAGCGCCCCCCACCGCGCCCCCCAGGTCGCCCTCGGTCCGGACCGCGGAAGAGCTCGCCGAGCCCCCGGCGCAGACCGCCGCCGCGCCCGCCCCCCCTCGCTTCGACCCGGCGCGCTTCGACCCCCCGCGCTTCGAACCGGCGCCGCCCGGTCTGCGCGTCCCCCTCGACAACCCGCGCCGTCTCGCCGCCGCGCCGCCGCCGGTGGACGCCGCCGTCGCCGCCGCAGCGCCGGCCGAAGCCGCCGCCGCGGCGTCCGCGCCGGTCTCCGCCTCGCCCGCCACGCCGCCCCCTGCGCCGGAGGCGCCGCGCCGCACCGACGAGATCCTCGCCTTCGCCCCGCCCACGCCCGGCCTCGCCGTCCCCCGCGCCAATCCGCGCCGTCCCGCGCCGCCGCCCAACGCCGAGACGCCCGCCGCCCCGGCGGCCCCCGCGCCCGCCGCAAACGCCGCCGCGGCCTCCGCCGCAAACGCCGCCGCGGCCTCTGCCGACGACGATGCCGCGCCGACCTCGCCGGCGACCGAGACGCCCTCCGCCGGACGGTTCGCCGCCGCGCCCGCGGGCCTCGCCCTGCCGCCGCCCAATCCCCGGCGCGGCCAGCCCCCTTCGGCCGCCGCGCCGCCTCCTTCCGCCGGCGCCTCCGCCGCCGCCGCGGGCCTGGCGCTGCCGCAGCCCCGGCCCCGCGGGCTCGGCGGGGCGGACGCCGCGGCCGCCGCCTCGGCCGTGCGCCTCACGCCGTCGCAAGCCATTCCCGCCGCGCCGCGCGGGGCCGTGCCCACGGCCGACGCGCCCACGGCCC
>JBCBYE010000795.1:0-1907 GCA_039816075.1 Pseudomonadota bacterium
CAAGAAAACGCCGGATCCGGACAGCGCCGGCCCGAGACAAAGCTGGCCCGAGACAAAGCCGGGCCGAGACAACGCCGGGCCGAGACAACGCCGGCCCGAGAAAACGCTGAACCGCAAAAACCCCGGCTCGCCCCGCGGAAAGCTGCGCCGCGCCGCCGCCGTCGCTGGACCTGACCCCGCCGCCCCATTATCTGACGCAAGAACGCAACGAGGGGCCGGGCATGCGCATTCTGATCACCAACGACGACGGCATCACCGCGCCGGGCCTGAAGGCGGCCGAGGACATCGCGCTGGCCGTGGCCGGCGCGGACGGCGAGGTCTGGGTCGTCGCCCCGGAATCGGAGCAGTCCGGCGTCTCGCACTGCATCAGCTACACCAAGCCCATGCGCCTCAATCCGCTCGGGCCGCGGCGCTACGCGGTCGACGGCTCGCCCGCCGATTGCGTGATCGTGGCGGTGGAGCACCTGATGAAGGAGTGTCCGCCGGACTTGATCCTGTCGGGGGTCAACCGGGGCCACAACGTGGCCGAGGACGTGGTCTATTCGGGCACCGTCGGCGGGGCCATCGAGGGGGTGCTGCACGGCTTCCGCTCCATCTCCATGAGCCAGGCCTACGGGCCGGAGATCATCAATGCGCCGGACATGTTCGAGGCGGCGCGCCGGTCGGGGCCCGAGGCGGTGCGCCGGGTGATGGCGCTCGACTGGGACGAGGCGGCGGCCTACGGCCTGTTCTACAACGTCAATTTCCCACCCGTGCCCGGCGACAAGGTGCGCGGCATCCGCGCGGCGTCGCAGGGCCGCCGGCCCGCCGGCGCCTTTCGCGTGCAGGAGAGCGTGGCGCCGAACGGACGCACGTATTTCTGGCTGGCCCACGGCAAGGGCAACCGCGACAGCGCGCCCGGAACCGATGCGAACGAGATCATGGACGGCTGGATCTCCGTCACGCCGCTGCGCGCGGATCTGACGGCGCAGGAGCGCGTGGCGGCCACGGCCGAGGGGCTGGGCGCGCCCGGCCTCGGCGCGTCCTGAGGGGCGCGCGGGCGGTGACGACCCCGGCGGAGGATGCGGGCACGGCGGAGCAGCGCATGCAGCTGATCTTCGCCCTGCGCTCCCACGGGGTGACCGATGCGCGCGTGCTGGACGCGATCGAGCGCACGCCCCGCGCCGCCTTCGTGGACCGTCATTTCCAGGATCGCGCGTGGGAGGACATTCCCCTGCCCATCGCCTGCGGGCAGACGATTTCGCAGCCTTCGGTGGTAGGGATGATGACCCAGGCGCTGGGCGCGACGCCGCGCTGCAAGGTGCTGGAGGTGGGCGCAGGCTCCGGCTATCAGGCGGCGGTGCTGGCGCGTCTGGCGCGGCGCGTCTATTCGGTGGAGCGGCACCGGCCGCTGGCGCGCCAGGCGCGCGAGGTGGTGGAGCGGCGGCTGGGCCATTCCAACGTGGCCATCCTGACCGGCGACGGCGCCGGGGGCCTGCCGGAGCAGGCGCCCTTCGACCGCATTCTGGTCACCGCCGCGGCCGAAGACGTGCCGGCGCTGCTGCTGGCGCAGCTCAAGCCCGGCGGCGTCATGGTGCTGCCCGTCGGGCAGTCGGACGACATGCAGCAGCTGCTGCGGATCGAAAAGCGCGAGGACGGGCTCGACTACGCCGAGCTGACGCCGGTGCGCTTCGTGCCCTTGCTGGAAGGCGTGGCGGAGGATGTCGCCGATTGAGACGGCGATTGACGCGGCGCTTCGATGGTCTTGAGATAGGTTCCATGACGCAACGCCCCTCGACGCTTCGTTTCGCGCTCGCCCTGCCCCTGGCGGCGGCCCTGGCCGCTTGCGCCCAGCCGTCCGAGCCCGACGGGCCGGCGCCGGTGGGCGCGGGGGCGTCCGCCGCGGCGACGCCGGCGCCGGCGCCGGC
>JBCBYE010000358.1:0-4996 GCA_039816075.1 Pseudomonadota bacterium
ATATAGGCACCGGCCCCGCGTCGCAGGTCGATATAGCCCGGTGCCACAACGCCCGCGGCCTCCAGCGCCGCGATCTCGCGCCGCAGGATCTCAAGCACGGCGGGATATTCGTCGCGCATGTAGATAAAGGCGGTCTCTGCCTCGACGGCCCAGGCGGCGATCAGCATCCCTTCGAGGAAGAGATGCGGTTCGCGCTCCAGATAATAGCGGTCCTTGAAAGTGCCCGGCTCGCCCTCGTCGCCGTTGACCGCAAGGTAACGCGGGCCAGCCTCGGCGCGAACGAAGGACCATTTGCGGCCCGACGGGAACCCGGCGCCGCCGAGGCCGCGCAGGCCGGCGGACAGCACGTCGTCCTGCACCTGGTCGGGCGTCCTGGCGCCGGCGCGCAGGGCGGCCAGCGTGTCGTAGCCGCCGCCGGCGCGGTAGGCGTCCAGCGCCTCCGCGTCGGGCATCGGCGCATGGGTCTCGCCCGCGGCGGCGGCGGCCAGCAGCGTCTCGACCGTGGCGTGGCGCACCGCGTTGTGGCCGACGGCGGCCGCGGGCGCGGCGTCGCACTGGCCCATGCAGGGCGCGCGCAGCACGCGGATCCGGGCCGGGTCCACGCCCTCGCCCAGCGCGCGCAGCAGATCCTGGGCGCCGGCCAGCTCGCAGCTGAGCGAGTCGCAGACGCGCAGGGTCAGGGCCGGCGGCGGGGTCTCGTCCTCCTTCACCGGGTCGAAATGGGCGTAGAAGGTGGCGACTTCCCACACCTCGGACATGCTCAGGCGCATCTCTTCGGCGAGCGCCCGAAGATGGGCGGCGGGCAGATGCCCGAGCGCGTCCTGGATCAGGTGCAGATGCTCGATCAGCAGGTCGCGGCGGCGCGGCCGATCGCCCAGCAGCGCCCGCACCTCGGCCAGCGCGGCGTCGTCGAGGGGGCGGCCCCTGGGGCGGCCGCGGCCCTTGCCCCGGCCGGATTTCCAGACGCCGGCGCCGCCCTGGGGGCCGGAGGAAGGGGGCGAAGAGCCGTCGGCGGCCATGGCGAAGCGCGCCTCCCCGGCGCTGATCTGGGTCGAACCTGCGGCGACGTTAGCCGCGGCGCCGGGCGCGGGACTGCGCGAATGCGACCCTGCGGGGCGCATTGCAGGCGCGCGGCGACGGCATATCTTGGCCCAAAGATGGGTTTCGAATCGAGAGGGCGCCTGATGCTCCGCTTCCGCCTCCACGCCGTCGCCGCCGCGCTGGCCGCGGCCTTGCTGCCGGCCCCCGGGGCGGGGTCGCCGGGCGAAGCGGAGGAGGCGCGGCCGTCCGGTCCGCTCCTGACGCTGACCCTGATGCTGGAAGGACAGGACATCGCGCCCGAGGCGTGGCGCGCGATGACCGAGGGGCGCACGGTCTGGTACCGCATGGACGACGAGATCTGGGGGCGGGAGCTCTACTGGCCGGGCGGCAACCGCGTAACGTTCCAGTTCGCCGACGGCCGCTGCCTGGACGCCGAGTGGACCTTCGCCGATCGGTGGTACTGCTTCGATTTCGGCGGCGCGCTGGGCCATGAGGCGGCGCATTGCTTTCGCCATCTGCGCCATGACGGATCGCTGTGGGCGCTGAGCGCGGGCGGGACGCCGCAGGCGGTGGACCGGATCGACGAGACGCCGCTGAGCTGCGGGCCGGACGTGGCGAGCTGAACCCGACCGCCGAGGGCGTCGCGACGGTCGACGCGCCCGAGCGCGACGTCCCGCCCCACGGCGGAGCTTGCGCGCGAGCGGTCCTGCGCGAGCAAGCTCGCGCGCGCGGGCGGTCGCCCGCGCCGATCCGCGGGACGCGGATCGAGGACCGCGGCCGGCCGGGCGCCGGGACTCAGCCGGCGGAGGCGCCGATGTCGCGGCGACAGAACCCTTCGGGCCAGTCGAGCGCGTCCACGGCGGCATAGGCGCGGGCCAGCGCGGCCGGCAGATCCGGCCCGAGCGCGCCGACGTTGAGGACGCGGCCGCCCTGGGCCAGCACCTCGCCGGCCGCGTGGCGCGTGCCGGCCTCGAAGATCTCGACGCCCTCCACCGCGCGAGCCCGGGCCAGGCCGCCGATCCGCGAGCCTGTATCGTAGGCGCCCGGATAGCCGCGGGCGGCGAGGACCACCGTGACGGCGGCCTCCGCCCGCCATTCGGGCGCGGCGGCGGCCAGGCCGCCTTGAGCGCAGGCGCGCAGCAGCGGCAGCAGGGGCGAGGCCAGGCGCAGCATCATCGCCTGCGTTTCGGGGTCGCCGAAGCGGGCGTTGAACTCCACCAGCTTGGGGCCGTCGGCGGTCAGCATCAGGCCGGCGTAGAGCACGCCGCGATAGGGCATGCCGCGGCGGGCGAGCTCGGCCGCGACGGGGCGCACGATCTCGTCCATGGCCCGGGCCTGCAGCGCGGGCGTCAGGATCGGCGCGGGCGAGAAGGCGCCCATGCCGCCGGTATTGGGTCCAAGGTCGCCGTCGAAGGCGCGCTTGTGGTCCTGGGCGTCGCCGAAGGGCAGCACGGTTTCGCCGTCGCTGAGGGCGAAGAGCGAGGCTTCGGGGCCGATCATGCAGTCTTCGACCACGGCGGCGGCGCCCGGTTCCGAGAAGATCGCCTCGAGCGCGGCGGAGGCCTCGGCGACCGTGGCGGCGACCGTGACGCCCTTGCCTGCGGCGAGGCCGTCGGCCTTGACCACGATGGGGGCGCCCTCGGCCTGCACCCAGGCGAGCGCCGGGGCGAGCGCGTCGAAGCGGCGCCAGCGGGCGGTGGGCGCGCCTACGGCGTCGGCGATCTCCTTGGTGAAGCTCTTGGAGGTTTCCAGCTGCGCGGCCGCCCGGCTGGGGCCGAAGACCGCGACGCCGGTGGCGGAGAGCGCGTCGGAGACGCCGGCGGCGAGGGGCGCCTCGGGCCCGATGACGACGAACTCCGCGCCCTGGGTCCGGGCGAGGGCGAGGACCGCGTCCGGGTTCTCGATGTCGCAGGGATGGGTGTCCGCCAGGGCGGCGATGGCGTCGGAGCCGGGGGCGGCGATCAGGCGCGCGACCTCCGCGTCCTGCGCCAGCTTCCACGCGAGCGCATGCTCTCGCCCGCCGGAGCCCAGGAGAAGAACGGTCGTCATGGAGTCCCCTTCGCTTCGCTCGCGCCGGGGCATAGCGGCGGGGGCGGCCGGGGTCCAGCGGGGCGACGGGGGGGGGGGCGGCGGAGCGGGCGGGGGCGGCGGAGCGCAGGATCCGGGTCGCGCGCGGCCGGCGCGGAGGGCAGCTTAGGGCCGCCCCCCCAGCGAAGGAGACGCGCCATGCCCCGCCCCGCCCCCTCTCGTCCTGCCCCCTCTCGCCCCGTCCCGCCACGCTCCGCCCCGCTTGGCCCCGCCCCGCTTGGCCCCGCTCCGTTCAGCGCCGCCGTGAAGTTCGTCGCCCTGCCCACCGCCGAGGTCGAGGCCCTGCGCGCGGGCGAGCCGGATGCCTATGGCCGCGCGGCCGAGCGCTCGACGTCGGACGGCGCCGGCAATCCGTGCCGGCACTGTCTGCGCATGATCCCCGAGGGCGCGCCGATGCTGATCCTGGCGCATCGGCCGTTTCCGCGGCTCGATCCCTATGCGGAGACCGGGCCGATCTTCCTCTGCGCCGATCCGTGCGAGCGGGCGCCGGAGGACGAGGCGCCCGCCTATCTGCGCTTCGACGCGCTGGTGAAGGCCTATCTGCCCAACGACCGGATTCATTACTGCACGGGCCGGATCGTGCCGCCCGAGGCCGTGGCCGAGACCGCGGCCCGGCTGCTGGAGGACCCGGCGAACGCCTATGTCCACGTCCGTTCCGGCCGCAACAACTGCTATCAGTTCCGGGTGGAGCGGGGGTGAGGCCCGGGGCCGTCCCCATCGCCGGGGCGCTCAGGGTTTCAGCAGACGACCTTTGGTCACGGGACCGCCGCTGGACTACAGCGCTTCTCCGGTGTCGACGTCGACCTGAACGCCTCTGGCGCCGCGGCTTGGCGTCTCGCCCCGGATCCGCACCGGACCCTCGCTGCGCGCGTTTTCGCCGGAGCGCGAGCCGGGACCGCTGATGTTCCAGGCGGGGACGGCGTTGAGCCACGCATAGCACGTGGTTCCGTCAGGGTTCAGAGCGAAACGAAACCGCAGCATGGGCCAGCCGCTGGGGTCGTGCCAGACCCCCTCATGGGTTTCGGCATAGCCTTGGCACAGGGTTTGCGTGCCGGCGGCCGGCGTGAGGTCGGCCATGGCGCCCCCGGCGCAAAGGGCGAGCAGCGCGGCGAAAAACAGGCGCATGTCCAAGGCTCCTTCGTTTCAATGACGACGCCAGCCTTGGCGCATTTCCGCGCCATCGTCACCGGCGGCTCGTGCGGCCCCCGTCCCGCGCTGCGCCGGCCGCCTCGCGGGCGCCGCGCCGTCCGCGGCGGTCGCCTGGGGTGGGCCAAGGCGGCCCCGGATCAGGTCCGGGGCGAGACGGCGCGGGGCGGCGGCGTACGGGCGACCCGGCAGGCCGGCGCGGCCCGCGCGCTCAGGCGAGTTCGGCCAGCTTCGCCACCACCGCGTCGCCCATCTGCCGGGTGGTCGCCGGTTCGGCGCCGTCGGCCTGCAGCAGGTCCGCGGTGCGCACGCCGTCGGCGAGGACGGCGTTGACCGCCCGCTCCACCAGATCGGCCTCCGTCCCCCGATCGAACGAGTAGCGCAGCGCCATGGCGAAGCTGAGGATGCAGGCGATGGGGTTGGCCTTGCCCGTGCCCGCGATGTCGGGGGCGGAGCCGTGCACCGGCTCGTAGAGCGCCTTGGGCCGCCCGTTGGCCATGGGCAGTCCCAGCGACGCGGAGGGCAGCATGCCCAGCGAGCCGGTCAGCATCGCCGCGCAGTCGCTCAGCAGGTCGCCGAAGAGATTGTCGGTGACGATCACGTCGAACTGTTTCGGCCAGCGGGTGAGCTGCATGGCGCCGGCATCGGCGTACATGTGGGAGAGTTCTACCTCAGGATAGTCTTCGCCAACGCGGGTGGCGACCTCGCGCCAGAGGACGCC
>JBCBYE010000016.1:0-17040 GCA_039816075.1 Pseudomonadota bacterium
ATGTGGAATTTCTACTTGACCTCCTGCGCGGCGTGCTTTCAGGCGGGGACCACGGATGTGGTGCAGGTGACGCTGCGACGGCCGGCCTGAGGGCTGCGTTCGGGGCGGAACGCGGGGCCGTTGATCACGCGGCCGCTTCGCGCCATGTTAACGCTTGTGAACGGCGGCGAGTCTTCGGGCGCGCCGCCGGAGGCGTTTTCGCTGGCGGAGGGCCGGCCTCGTGTTGTTTTCGCAGCGTCGCCCCGAGGGCGATCCATCCGCGCGTCTGCGGTCGAGGCCGCCGCCGCTGAGCCCGGCGACCGCCCGCTGGGGCGCGCCGCGCGTGGCGGCGGCGTTGGGCGGCGCGGGGCTGGGCGTGGCGGCGGCGGGCCTGCATTTCGCGCTGGCGCCGCCGGATCGGTTCTTTCCCCTGCTGGAGGCGGTGGCCCTGGCCGGCGTCATGGGCCTGCTGGCCGGCGGGCGCGGATTGGCGGAGCGGCTGGGTCGCGGCCGGCCGGCCGCCGCCTCGGCCGGCGCGGTGGCGGCGGCGTTGGGGATTGCGGGGTTTTCGGCCGCCCATGGGCTGCACGAGGCGGCGACCGCGCTGCGCTGGCGACGGTTTCCGGACGTCATCGCGCTGATCAACTACGCGACGAACGCGGCGGCGGAGGCGTTTCTGGCGATCCTCGCCTCGCCCGCCGCGCCGGCCCTGGGCGCCGGCGCCATCGCGGCGGGGCTGGCCTGCGAGGCGCTGCACCGACGGATGGCCCTGCGGCCGCCGGTCTGAGGCGCGGGGCCGCCGCGCCGCACCGAAATCCGCGTTGAAACAGGGCGGCCCGGCGCCATCTGGCGGGGCATGAGCAGCCCCCTTCGCGCCCGTACGTTGTCGGCCTATGCCGCGCCCATGATTCCCCTGGGCGCGCTGCATTTCCCGGTCTTCGTCTTCGTCGTGCCGTTTTATGCGGCGCAGGGCGCGGATCTGGAGCTGCTGGCGGCCTACATGGTCGCGGCGCGCCTGCTGGACGCGGCGACGGACCCGGCGATGGGCCTGCTGTCGGACCGCGTGCGCACGCCCTGGGGACGGCGCAAGCCGTGGATGGCGCTGGCGGCGCCGCTGCTGCTGGCCGCGGCGTTCGCGCTGTTCGTGCCGCCGGAGGGCGCCTCGGCCACCTATGCGGGCCTGGCGCTGGGGGCGTTGACGCTGGCCTGGACCATGGCCCTGACGCCCTACCAGGCCTGGGGGGCGGAACTGTCGGGCGACTATGCGGAGCGGGCGCGCATCACTTCGTGGCGCGAGGCGGCGGGGCTGGTCGGCATGCTGGCGGCGGCGATCCTGTATCAGGCGGGCTCGGCGCAGGGAGATGCGGGGCTGGGGCTGTTCTATGTCTTCTGCGCGCTGCTGGTTCTGGTTCCCACGACCTTCGCGGCCGCCCTGCGCGGCGCGCCGCAGACGCCGGACCTGTCGCGGCGGCGGCTGGCCTGGCGCGAGGGGCTGTCGCTGGCGCTGTCCAACCGGCCGTTCCTGCGCCTGCTGGGCGCCTGGCTGATCAACGGCGCGGCCAATGCCCTGCCCGCGGCGCTGTTCCTGTTTTTCGTGGAGCATCGGCTGGACGCCGACGGCGACACGGGCGCGACGCTGCTGGTGGTGTATTTCCTGTCGGCCGTGGCGGGGGCGCCGCTGTGGGCCTGGGCGGCGCGACGGGCGCCCAAGCACCGGGTGTGGTGCGGCGCGATGCTCTATGCCTGCGCGGTGTTCCTGTGGGCGCTGACGCTGGGATCCGGCGACGTGGCGGCGTTCACGGCGATCTGCGTGTTGTCCGGCCTCGCCTTCGGCGCGGACCTGTCGCTGCCTCCGGCCATGCAGGCGGACGTGGTGGATGCGGACGCGGCGGCGACGGGAGAGCAGCGCACGGGCGTCTTCTTCGCCGTGTGGTCCATCGCGACCAAAAGCGCTCAGGCGGCGGGCGCCGGCGCGGCGCTGTATCTGCTGGCCTCGGCCGGGTTCGATGCGACGCTGGAGGCGAACGACGCGGGCGCGCTGCAGGCGCTGACCTGGCTGTATGCAGGCGTGCCGGTGGCGCTGAAGCTGGCGGCGGTGGCGCTGATGTGGAGTTTTCCGCTCGACGCCGCGGCGCAGGCGGAGGCGCGGGCGCGGCTGGAGGCGGAGGCGCGGCCGGCGGCGTAGGCCGGGCGCGCCTGAGGCTGCGCAGGTCGGGCGGTCGTCAGTTACGGCGGACCTTGGGGGGCCTCAGGCGGCGCGGCGGCGCAGGCGCAGCCAGCCGAGACCGCCGAGGCCCGCCAGCAGCAGCCAGGCGGCGGCGGGCAGGGGCACGCTGGCGGGGGGAGGGCGAGGAATGTCGCCCGAGAACGGCTGCAGGTGGATCTGCGAATTCAGACGCACGCGCCCGGCGGCGAGCGCCCCTTCGAGCGGATTGCGGATCGTCACGGCGCTGTCGAGAGCGAAGACCGAGCCGAAGAGCGCGTTGGTCAGGCCCAGCTCGCCGATGTTGTCGAAGGTCCAGATGGCCCGGGGCGCCACAGAGGCGGGCGAGACCCCGGGAATGTTGCCGGTCCAGTCCACCGCGCCGCCGTCGCCGCGGACCTTGACGACCGCGGTGTCGACGCCGTCGAGGTCGAAGAAGAGCTCCTGCACCGCGTCGAATTGCGATCCGGCGAGGTCGAAGACGGCGCGCCCGTCTTCGTCGGCGGAGCCGGACAGGCGGATGCGGCGGCCCTGGTTCTCGAAGCTCGGCGCCTGACCGGACAGGGCGAGCAGCGCGGCCGAGGCCTGGCGCAGGGTCGGTTCGAAATCGGGGATGTCGGGCGCGACGACGGGCGCGCCGGTCCGGCGGGCGCCGTTGAGGGCGCCGCTTGCGGCGCCGCCGACGAAGGCCGTGCCGCCGCCGTTCATGTTGACGTTTCCGGTCACGTCGCCGGCGATGACGGCGTCGCCGCCGCCCATGTCGGCGTCGCGCAGGTAACCGCCCACGCGCAGGGTTCAGCCATGGCCGTTCATGTCGACGCCGGCGGCCGAGCCGCCGATGCGGGCGGAGCCGCCGGACTGGACCTGCACGCGCGCCTCCGCGTCACCCCCGATGATCAGCGCATCGAAATCCGAGGCGGGCGCGGTCGCGCCGCGGGAGAAGACGTCCATGGCGCTTCCCGCGGTCAGGTCGCCGCCCACGAAGACCCGGCCTTCGATGTCCGAGCCGACCTGCACGTCGCCGAGCGAGACGAGGGAGAACTGGCGCAGGATGTCCTCGGCGCTGAGCGACGCGGCCTGGACCGGCGCGGCGAACGCGGCGGCGGCGAGGGCGAGGGCGGCGAGGGGGCGAGGGCGGCGAGGGGGCGGCGTTTCACGAGCGGTCTCTCCGGTGCGGCGCGGGGCGGGGCGGCATGAATTGACGTCCGCGTAAGGCAAGATCGCGGTGGTTGCGGACACCATGGGGTCGGGACTCTGAATCTTGAACGAATGATGAACGTAAGCGCGTCCGGCGTGCGGCGCCCCGCGCATGGTTTGCGCCGGCGCCCGCCCGTGCTATCGGCCTGCGCGAGAGGGAGGCGGCGCCGGCGCGGCCCGCCCCAGACTCGGAGAGGACCCATGGACGGACTGGACGGCCTGCGCGACGCCTGGCTGGGCCGCATCGCGGACGCGTCGGACGAGGCGGCGCTGGAGGCGGCGCGCGTGGCGGCGCTGGGCAAGAAGGGCGAGGTCTCGCTGAAGATGCGGGAGCTGGGCAAGATGACCCCGGAAGAGCGTCAGCAGGCCGGCCCCGCGCTCAACGCCCTCAAGGACGAGCTGAATTCGGCGCTGGCGGCCCGCAAGGCCTCGCTGGCCGATGCCGCGCTGGCGGAGCGGCTGAGAACGGAGTGGCTGGACGTCACCCTTCCGCCGCGCCCGCAGCCGCGCGGCTCGCTGCACCCGGTGCCGCAGGTGACCGAGGAGGTCGCCGCGATCTTCGCCGACATGGGCTTCTCCGTCGCCGAAGGGCCGGAGATCGAGAGCGATTTCTACAACTTCGACGCGCTCAACATCGCCTCTCACCACCCCGCGCGGGCGGAGATGGACACGTTCTACATGAGCCGCGAGGAGGGGTCGAACCAGCCGCCGCATGTGCTGCGCACGCATACCTCGCCGGTTCAGATCCGCTCGATGCAGCGCCTCGGCGCGCCCTTGCGGGTGATCGCGCCGGGGCGGGTCTATCGCTCCGACTACGACCAGACGCACACGCCCATGTTCCACCAGGTGGAGGGGTTGGCGCTGGACCGCGATCTGTCCATGGCGAACCTGAAATGGGTGCTGGAGGAGTTCTGCCGCGTCTTCTTCGGCCTAGACGCGCCGGACCTGCTGCGCTTTCGCGCCTCGCACTTTCCGTTCACCGAGCCGTCGGCCGAGGTGGACATCAAGTGCAGCTGGGTCGGCGGAGAGCTGAAGCTGGGCGAGGGCGACGACTGGCTGGAGATTCTGGGCTCCGGCATGGTGCATCCCAAGGTGATCGCCCATGGCGGCATCGACCCCGAGCGGTTCCAGGGCTTCGCCTTCGGCATGGGGATCGACCGGATCGCGATGCTGAAATACGGCGTCCCGGACCTGCGCGCGTTCTTCGACAGCGACCTGCGCTGGCTGCGGCACTACGGTTTCTCGGCGCTGCAGACGCCGGTGCTGCACGCGGGGATGTGAGGGGGCGGTCGGCCGGCGGGCGTCAGTCCCAGAGGTCGACCGTGAACTCCGCGTTCTTTTCTTTGTCGTCGAGCAGCAGGTCGACCATCTGCTTGCGGGTCTGCGACTGCGGCGCGCTTTTGCCCTGACCCCAGAAGTCGGCGTCGACGAAGTCGAATTTGATCGCCTTCTTGTTTCGGCCGGAGACGTGGAGCTGGGCGGCGGTTTCGTCGTGGTCGATGCGGAAGCTGATCTCTCGGCCCTTCTGGACCAGAGAGCCCGTCTCGATCCCGTCGCCGGCCTTCACCTTGGCCCAGGACGACATCTTGTAGGACAGCTCGATCAGCTTGGTGATGCCGTCCTTACCGTCGTCCTTCACGCGGAACGTGACGGTCGATGCGCCCTCGCCGCCATTCTTGGCTCGGGCCTTGAGGGTGGGCTGGTCGACCCCGTTCGTAAAGCGCACCGAGAACATCTTCTCGGGCGTGTCCCACACCTTCAGCGGCGCCCCGTCGCGGTCGATGATGGTGCGGGTCGGCGTGTTCTCCAGCGCCTCGTAGATCGGAGTGAATGCCAGGGTCCGGAACTTCAGCACCACGCAGCCGTCGGAGTTGGAGGTGTTGAAGCCGCCATGCACCTGGATATGCGTGCGGCCGTCCACGGTGCTTGCGCCGGTGTCCGGGTCCATCAGTTCGATGACGCGGCCGTTGGAGGCGTTGAGGCGGAGCATGCCGTGGTAGAGGCCCTTGGCGACGGGCGTGGCGTCGTCGAAATGCGCGTCGGCGGAGCGGCGGCCGCCGGCCTTGTAGAGCAGGGTTTTGTCGCCGTCGGGTCCGAACTCCCAGAGCTTGACCTGGGCCTTGCCGTCCTCCCAGCGTTTGACGTCCATGCGCCAACGGGTCAGAGGGAGTTCGGCGCCGCCGTCGAAGCGGACCGCCTCCACCCCTTGCAGGTCGTCGACGCCGTCGCGGCGGATCTGCCAGCCGCCCTTCCACGACACGGCGTCGGCGGCGAAGCTCCCTTGGTAGACCGCGACGTCCTCGCCGCCGTCGCCGAAGATGTCATCGTCGCCCTGGCCGCCGAAGAAGATGTCGTCGCCCGCGCCGCCTTTTAGGAAGTCGTCGTCCTTGCCGCCTGAGAGCGTGTCGCGTCGTGGCCCGCCGTAGAGGAAGTCTTCGGCTTCGCCACCCCAAAGAATGTCCTCGCCTTGGCCGCCGCGCAGCTCGTCCGAGCTGCCGCGGCCGACGAGTTGGTCGGCGCCGTTCTGGCCATAGAGATAGTCGGCCCCGGCGCCGCCCCAGATGGCGTCGGCGCCGCCGCGGCCGTAGGCGACTCCCTCGCCGGGGCCGGTCTGGATCGTGTCGGCCAGATCGGTGGCGCCGATGTCGTAGACGTCGTCCAGCAGGGCGATCAGCGAGGCGCCGAAGACGTCGCGGATCTGGGGCTGCGAGCCGGTTCCAAGCCCGTTGTAGAGGTCGATCTGACCGTCGTTGTCGAAGACGTGGCCGTTCAGGTAGAGCGTCGCCGCCTTGAACGTGCCGTCGCCGTCCACGATCACGCCGCCGGCGACGGCGTCGCGGTTCTGGATGCCGTCGGGCCGCTCGCCGATGTTCGCTTCGATCTGCACGCCGTGCAGCACCAACTCGCCCAGCTGGGTTTCCAGCTGCAGGCCGCCCTCGACCGGCCCGTCGGTGGGAAAGCCGTTCTCCTGAATGTTGATGAAGGCGACGCCGAGGATGTTGAGCGCGGTACGCGCCGCACCGCCGTCGCCCATGTCGAGCGGGGCTCCGCCGCCCGCGACGATGGTGTCGAAGCCCATGGCCCGCCCTCCCCGCCGGCTCGCGCCTTGCGGCGGCGCGGCCTTTCGGTGAATCCGCGATGAGCAGCCTAGGCGCGGCGCCGCGGGGCGGCAAGCGACGGCCTCACATCTTCGAGGCGATCCAGGTGGCGAAGTCGTAGTTCGGCCGTTCGAGGTGGCTGAGCGGCCCTGGCGCGGCCCGGTCGGCGCAGAGGCCGCGATAGACCCGCTCGGTGCAGCCCTTGTCCTCGGCGTTCACGCGGTCGATGACCTGCTTGAACTCGGCGAAGTTCGCCTCCGCCTCCTCGCCGTCGCAGAAGTCGGGGGCGAGGCCGCCGGCGTAGAGGATGCGGACGTGGTCCGGCCCGTCCGGGTGCAGGCTGAGATACCAGAAATAGCCGGGCGTCAGCGTGATCATCAGCGACGGGTAGATGGAGATCAGCCAGGTCGTGCGCCGCATGTCGCCCTTGAGGCGCGTGTTCGACGGGTGCGCGAGGGTCAAGCTGAAGGCGTCGTTCTTGAGGATCCAGTGGTAGTTGAAGCGCGCGTGCCCCGGCGGGCAGGTCATCTTCTCCAGGTCCACATGCCCGCCGATGGTGCCCATGTGGCAGACCGGCAGGTGGTAGCTCTCCATGAAATTCTCGGCGAGCACCTTCCAGTTGGTGTTCCAGCGGTGCGTCTCGGAGAAGGTCTCGACGTAGTCGCCGAAGCCGTAATCCTCGATCAGCTCCAGCAGCGGGTCGAGCCCTTCGGCCATGGGGGCGGCGTCCGGGTCGAGATTGACCATGACGAAGCCCTGCCATTCCTCGCAGCGGATTGCGGGCAGGCGGATGCCGGAGCGGTCGAAGGCCTCGTTCAGCCCCATGGCCGGCGCGCCGCGCAGGGCGCCGTCGAGGCCGTAGGTCCAGGCGTGGTAGGGGCAGGTGATGGCCGAGACGTTGCCGGTTCCCTCCAGCAGCACGGACATGCGGTGGCGGCAGACGTTGGACAGGGCGCGGATCGCGCCGTCACGGCCGCGGACCACGACGATGGGCTGACCGGCGATCTCGGTCGCCAGGTAGTCGCCGGGCTTCGGCAGGGACGAACCGCGCCCGACGCACAACCATTCGCGGGAGAAGAGGCGGTCCACCTCCAGCTGCGTGAACGCCTCGGAGGTGTAGACGCTTTTGGGCATGCCATGCGCCCGCTCGAACGGCGCAGCGACGGCGGCCTTGAGCTCGGCCGCAGGGTCGAGGGCGGTGTCTATGCGGGTCATGGGCGCCCCTCCGGCTTGGGTATCATGCGCCGACGCTAGCCGGCCGGGGCGGCGTCGCCAAGCCTGGACACATGCGGACCCGCGCGGCAGTCTGGAGGCCATGATCGAGATCGCTCGCGGATACCGCCCCGCCCTGATCGGCGAGATCGCCGCCGCCCATGCGCGCTGGTACGCCGCGCATTGGGGCTTCGGCCTGGCGTTCGAGGCGAAGGTGGCGGCGGGACTGGCCGAGTACATGTCGCGGGCGGGAGACGACGATCTCACCCTGTCGGCCTGGGAGGGGGAGACCTTCGCCGGTTCGCTGATCGTGGATGCGCATGACCCGGCCTGCCGCGCGAGCGAGGCGCATCTGCGCTGGTTCATCGCCGTCAAGCCCGGGGCCGGCCTGGGCAAGCGCCTGATGGGCGAGGCGACGGCATGGCTCGATGCGCGTGGGCTGGCCTGCTTTCTGGACACTTTCGCAGGTCTGGACGCGGCCCGGCGGCTTTACGAGGCTCACGGCTTCGCGCTGGCGCGCGAGGCGTCGGACCGGACCTGGGGCGTGACGGTGACGGAGCAGAGGTTCGAGCGCCCCTCGGCGGCTCCCTGACGCGACGCGGCGCATTGGAGCGCCGGTCGCGCGGCGGCGGGCCGACGACGAACCGCGAGGACGCTTCGAGCGTGCCGCGAGCCATGCCGAAGTCTGCGCGCTTCGTAGAGGCATCCGGCCGGGCAACCGGCACGCCAGGACGCCGCAGCGGTCCGAAGACTGCGAGGCGAGCGATGGCGACGTCCGGTGCGATCGGCTTTTCGACCTTCGGCGCCCTGCTCGCCATGGCCCTGACGGCATCCCAGACATCAGCGCTGGAGATCATGGAGCCGCCGGACTTTGCCGCGCCCTCCGGCTTTCCGGTGACCGGCCCGACGCAGACGCTCGCCCCGGGCATCACCACGATCCGCGGCGCGACCATGCTGTCCGAAACGGGCCTGGTCCTCGTCCAGGATGAAGATGCCGTGTTCGTGGCGCTTGAGCCGGGCGACTTCATCACGAAGCTGACGATCACGGTCGACAACATCGAACGCAGCGGAGACTTCTCCGGCTTTCAGGCGCTGGAAGCTGAACCATTGCTCTTCACGCCCGTTTTCGTCGTCGCGGCGGGTGATTTCGGCGTGGAGCTTCTGACCGCGACGAATGGCTCGATGGCGATGGAGAACGTGAGCGTCGGGGCAGGGACCTACTTCTTCGATCTGAGCCCGAGCTTGTCGCTCAATCGTGGACAGGATTTCGAGATCAGCTATGACTACGTCGTCGATGTGAGCGTGCGGTCGAGCTCGCAGGCGCCCTTGCCGGCGAGCCTGCCCCTGCTGCTCGGCGGCTTGGCCGGGGTCGCCGCCCTGCGGCGACGGGCCTCGAAGGCGCCGACGCGCTAGGGCGGGCAGGGGCGCGGCGGAGCGCCCGGGCCGCTGCGCCCCCCAGCCTCGTCAGAAGGCCTTCCCTGGTCGTTCCGGCCCGCCGCGGGGGAGTTCGGGCGGGGCCGAGGTTCGGGCGAAGCCCGGACGAGGGGCCGGCCGGGCTCCGCCGCGGTGGACATCGGCGCAGGCCCCGTTAAAACCCGCCCGGCGGCCGGCGCCGCTGTCCGGCGCCGCCCCGACCTGCGGAGCGCGCGCCATGAAATTCACCCTCTCCTGGCTCAAGGAGCATCTCGAGACGGACGCCTCGCTGGAGGCGATCCTGGAGGCGCTGACCGATCTCGGCCTCGAAGTCGAAGGGGTCGAGGACCCGGCCGCGCGCCTCGGCGAATTCACCATCTGCCGCGTGATCGAGGCGGTGCAGCACCCCAACGCCGACCGCCTGCGCCTGTGCCGGGTGGAGACCTGGCCCGCGGGCCCCGACGCGCCGTCCGAAGAGGTGCAGGTGGTCTGCGGCGCGCCCAACGCACGCACCGG
The DNA here is from genome assembly GCA_039816075.1 of Pseudomonadota bacterium. Taxonomy (GTDB): domain Bacteria; phylum Pseudomonadota; class Alphaproteobacteria; order Rhodobacterales; family Rhodobacteraceae; genus Albimonas. The sequence goes on from JBCBYE010000016.1 coordinate 9,619, forward strand.
GCTGGTGGGCGTCTTCGCCCGGCCCGGCCTGCACATCCCCGGCACGGGCGTCGACCTCAAGCCCGGCGTGATCCGCGGCGTGGAGTCCAACGGCATGCTCTGCTCGGAGCGGGAGCTTGAGATCTCCGAAGACCATGACGGCATCATCGACCTGCCCGAAGACGCCCCCATGGGCGCCCGCTACATCGACTATGCAGGCCTGAACGACCCGGTGATCGAGATCGCCATCACGCCCAACCGCCCCGACGCCCTGGGCGTCGCCGGCGTGGCGCGCGATCTGGCGGCCCGCGGCCTCGGCCGCATCGTCACGCCGGCGGTGGAGCCGATCCCCGGCGCCTTCACATCCCCCATCGGCGTCACCCTGACGCCCGAGGTCGCGGACGAGGCCTGCCCCGTCTTCATCGGCCGGCACATCCGCGGCGTGAGCAACGGGCCCTCGCCCGCCTGGCTGCAGGCCAAGCTGCGCGCCATCGGGCTGCGCCCCATCTCCGCCCTCGTGGACGTCACCAACTTGCTGACCTTCGACCGCGCTCGCCCGCTGCACGTCTTCGACGCCGCCAAGGTGCACGGGAACATCCACGTGCGCTTCGCCCGCGAGGGCGAGGCGCTGGCGGCGCTGGACGGCAAGACCTACGAGCTCGACCCCGCCATCACCGTCATCGCCGACGACAACGGCCCCGAGGGGCTGGGCGGCGTCATGGGAGGCGAAGCCTCCGGCTGCACCGAAGCGACCACGGAGGTCTTCATCGAGGCCGCCTATTTCGACCCGGTGCGCACGGCCCATACCGGGCGCAAGCTCAAGATCAATTCCGACGCGCGCTATCGTTTCGAACGGGGCATCGACCCGAAAAGCTGCCTTTGGGGCATGGAGCTGGCGACCCGGATCATCCTGGAGATCTGCGGGGGCGAGCCGTCGGAGCTGGTGATCGCGGGCGCGATCCCCGACACGGCGCGCCGCTATCCGTTGAACCCGGCGCGCTGCGCCTCGTTGGTGGGCATGGACATTCCGCGCGCGCGGCAGGTGGAGATCCTCGCCGCGCTCGGCTTCGGGCCCGAGGACGACGCCGATGCCGGGGGCGAGCGGCTGTCGGTCGCCGTGCCGCCCTGGCGCCCCGACGTGCAGGGCGAGGCGGATCTGGTGGAGGAGGTGGCGCGGGTGGCGTCGCTGACCCGGCTGGAGGCCAGGCCCATGCCGCGGCCCGCGGGCGTCACGCGTCAGACCCTGACGCCGACGCAGAAGCGCGTGGCCGCCGTGCGCCGCGCCATCGCCGCGCAGGGCTTCAACGAATGCGTGACCTATTCCTTCGTGTCCGAGGCGGAAGCGACGGTCTTCGGCGGCGGCGGCGCGCGGATGCGGCTGGAGAATCCCATCAGCTCCGAAATGAGCCATATGCGGCCGGACCCGCTGTGCGGGCTGGCCGCGGCGGCGGCGCGCAACCAGGCGCGCGGCGCGGCGGAGGTGATGCTGTTCGAGGTCGGGACCGCCTTCACCGGGCCGGAGCCGGGGGAGCAGCGCCTGGTCGCCTCGGGCCTTCTGGCGGGCGCGACGTCGCCGCGGGACTGGACCGGCGCGCGACGGCCGGTGGACGTCTACGACGCCAAGGCGGCGGCGGAGGCGGCGCTGAGCGCGCTCGGCGCGCCGGTGGATCGGCTGATGACCCTGCGCAATGCGCCCGAATGGCTGCATCCGGGCCGCTCGGCGCAGCTGTGCCTGGGGCCCAAGAACGCGCTGGCCTGGTTCGGAGAGCTGCATCCCAAGGCGCTGGAGGCGATGGATCTGAAGGGACCGGCGGCGGCCTTCGGCGTGTATGTGGAGGCCGTGCCGGAGCCTCGCGCCAAGGGCGCCTCGCGCGGCGCGCTGGAGGCGTCGGACTACCAGGCGGTGGAGCGGGATTTCGCCTTCGTCATGGACGCCGAGGCGGAGGCGGAGGCCCTGCTGCGGGCCGCCCGCGGCGCCGACAAGCAGCTGATCGAAAGCGCGACGATCTTCGACGTGTTCGAAGGCGAGAGCCTGGGCGAGGGCCGCAAATCCGTGGCGCTGTCCGTGCGGCTGCAGCCCAGGGACCGCACCCTGACCGACGAGGAGATCGACGCGGTCGCCGCCAAGGTGGTCAAGGCGGTGGAGAAGGCGACGGGCGGCGCCCTGCGCGGCTGAACGGGCGATGGCCTGGGTCTGCCATCGGCTGACGGCCCATGCGCCGGAGGAGGAGGCGCTCGTACGCGCCTCCGGAACCCTGCAGGGCGGAGCGGGGCGACTGTCGGCGGGCGGCGGAGGCCGCCCCGCGGCCCGCGCCTTCGCCGGGCCATTGCCGGCGGGAAAACGTGGTTACTCGTTCAAGACCGAGGTTGAGCCCGCCTTACGGAATTGGAAAGATGACCGCGGCTACATCTGGCGCGAGGGTCAGCCCGGCGTTCGTCCGGTCGAAGGACCCGAGGATCGCGTGGAAATTCCGGTGGAGGTTCTGGATGACGGATCGGCGCGAGGCGACACGGCCGAACGGACGGTTGCTGCGCGCGTTCGACCCGGAACGCGCGGCGCCGGGGGCCGGGACGCCGGGGGCCGGGACGCCGGAGACCGAGACGCCGGAGACCGAGGCGCTGGGGACCGAGACGCCGGAGACCGGGGCGACGCCTTCGGGCGACGGCTTCGCCGAACCCCGGATGCGCGCGGTGCGGCCGCCGGCGATCGAGGCGCGCCTGGAAGACGTGCTGGCCTGGCCGTCGGGCGAGGGGGACGAGGTGGCCAGCTTCGCCGCCCATCCCGAGGAAGTGTTCGAGCATGTCTGCGGCCGGCTGCGCGCCGGCCAGAAAGCCTTTCTGTTCGAGGAGGCCGGCGCCCGCGCCGTCGTGCTGACAGGCCTGGCCGAGACGCCGTTCTCCATCGTGAGGGAGCCGGAACTGTCGGACGACCGCGTCTCCGTCATCGCCGACGCCGCGTTTCCGCCGGCGCAGGCGCTGGCCGTCCTGACGCCGCTTCTGGCCGACCAGTTCGAGGTCAGGCCCGCCGCGCCGCCGTCGATCTGACCGCTCGCACCTTTCGGTTCGGCGGGCCGGAGCGGGGGGGGCCGCTTGGCCGAGGGCGCGGTGGAGCGCCCCAGGCGCCTGCGTCCGGTCGGCTCGATCCTCACGCCGAGGCTCGGAGGCCGTTTCGCAAGCGGGCATTCCACGTCCCGGTCGGTCTGGACGCCGGCGCAGATCCCTTCGGTGTTCGGGGAGGCGGGTCAGGGGACGAAGGCCAGAGCCCAGCTCAGGCGAGGGAGCGGGAGGATGCCTCGGCGCAGAAGCGCCTCGCTCAGGCATGCTCGATCCTGACGCCTCATCGCGAAAACCGCTTAGCGGTCCGCCCCGTCCACGCGGATGTCGGTCTGAGCGCTCGCTCTGATGCCCTCGGCGTGATGGAGGCGGGCGAGCGATGGCGGGAGGCCGGTCCGAGCGAGGGACCGGCAGAACGCCCCGACCCCGAGCGCGAGCGAAAGCGCAGGACAGCCTCGCTCCTGGCGCCGATGATCGGAGATCGCCGCGACGGCGGGCCTGCGTGATCCTCGGTCGTCCGTAGGCGCGCGACGTTCCCGCCGCGCGCGAGCGTCCGGGGGACGCATGCCCGAGCATCGCGTCGATGGCGGGCCTGCTCGACCCCCTTTGGTCTCACGGCCCGCGCCGCGTCCTGCGCCGCGCCCGTCCGGAGGGCGAATGATCGCGCGTCGCGCCGGCGAGGGGGCCGCGTGGTCCTGACCTTCATAGCCGCCTGCGTCAGGCCGGCGCGACGCAGGCGCCTATCACATCGGAGACCGCCGCGTTCGCCGCCGTCCCGCATCTTTCGCCGCGAACGCCCGCGAAACTCACGACCGGCGCGGGGGAGTTCGGGCGGGGCCGAGGTTCGAGCGCAGCTCGGACGAGGGGCCGGCCGAGCGCCCCCGCGCCGCAGATGCCTGGGTCAGGCGGGCTCCACCGCCATGCTTCTGGCGACGGCGTCGATCATGGCGCCCTTGCGCACATGGGCCAGCAGACGCTCAGGCGTGGCGGCGATGGCCTTCATGTCGGCGAGCGTCGCGGCGCGCTTGGCGGGGTCGGTCTCGGCGATGGCCTGCTTGTTCTGGTGGGTATGGGCCTGCACGTATTCCTCGGCGATGGCTTTGCGCTGCGCGGCGTAGTGGTCGAGCATGGCGTCCATGTCGGCGCCCTCGGTCAGCACCCGAACCAGCTTGCGCGCCAGATTGACCGCGTCGTGCACGCCTCCGTTCATGCCCATGCCGCCCAGAGGATTGTTGATATGCGCGGCGTCGCCGGCGAGGGCCGTGCGGCCGACGCGATAGGTCTCCGCCACGCGCTGATGCACGCGATAGAGGGTGCGGTGGGCGATGTCGTAGCCGCCGTCGCGCGGCGCGATGCCCTGCAGCTTTTCCTGCAGGAACGCATCCGAGAGGGTGTGGTCGCGATCCGCATCGGCGCCGACGGGGATCAGCACGCGCCAGAGGTCGCGGGTGCGCAGCAGCACGTACCACTCGTCGGGGTCGGACGCGTAGCTGACCGCGCTGAGGTTGGGCAGACTCTCCGCGAAGTCCATGGGGGTGGAGGCGACGACCCATTGTTCGGGATAGGTGAAGCCCTCGAAGCCGATGCCGAGCGACCGGCGCACGGCGCTGTTGGCCCCGTCGGCGCCGATCAGAGCGGCGCCGCGCGCCTCCTCCGGCCCGTCGGGCCCGTCGAAGCGCAGGGTCACGCCGGCCTCGTCCTGTTCCACGCCGGTGACTTCGCAGCCGAAACGGACCTGCGCCAGCGGCTCCTCGGCGAGGTCGGCGGCCGCCTCGCGCGTCAGCTTCCACTGCTCGCATTGCAGGCGGAAGGGATAGGCGGTCAGCCCCTCGAGGCAGGCCATCTCGAAGGTCGCGGAATCGCCGGTGGCGCGGTCGCGGAACTGGTAGCTGGGCGCGATCAGCCCCTGGTTCACCAGCCGGTCCGACAGGCCCAGCTCCGCCAACATGTCGAGCGTCGGCGGGTGAAAGGTGCTGGCGCGCAGATCGGTGGGCAGATCGGCCGCGGCCTCGAACACCTGCACGGGCACGCCGGCGCGCGAGAGGATCAGCGCCGCGACCAGCCCCGAAGGGCCGGCGCCGGCGATCAGAACGGTGGGAGCGGACATGGCGCGCGGCCTCTTCGCAAGGTTTGGGTCTCGGCCGACTTGCCGACGGGCGTTGCCGGGATAATTTGTCCGGGCAGGCAGGCGGGACGATAAGCCGGAGCGCGGTCAGTTCAACCGGAAGACCCTCGCGATGCCGTCCGGATCGACATGACAGGGAGTGCAACTCCATGACCCGCCCCATTTTCCGCCTTATCGCCGCAGCGGCGCTGAGCCTAGGCGCGACGGCCGCGGCCGCGCAGGTGGCCGCCATCGGCTCCACCTCGCGCGGCGGCACCAGCCAGATCGGCCGGGCCATCGCCGCGGCGATCACCGAAGGATCGAGCCTGAACGCCCGTCCGCAGGAAATGGCGAACACGGCCGACTACATCCCGCTGATCAATGCCGGAGAGCTGGATTTCGGCGTCGCCAACATCGTGCAGCTGGACTACGCCGTCAGCGGCAGCGGCATGTCGGAGGGGCGGGCGAACCCAAACCTGATGATGGTCGCCACGCTGATGCCGTTCCAGAACAACTTCATCGTGCGCCGCGACAGCGGGATCGAGACCTTCGCCGATCTCAAGGGCAAGGCCGCGCCGATCTTTTCCGACGGGGCGCTGGGCGACTACGTCATCAAGGCGTATCTGGCCAATGCCGGCATGAGCTACGACGATCTGGAAACGGTGGCCGTGCCGAACTTTCCCCGCATGTGGAACAGCTTTTCCGAAGGGTCGACGGACGTGACCATCGTGGTCGTCGGGGCCGCCAACAGCCGCGAGTTCGACGCGACCATGGGCGGCATCCGCTACCTGTCGCTCGACCCGTCGGAGGAGGCGGTGGAGCGGATGCAGGCCTTCCTGCCCGGGACCTATCTGATGGAGGTCGGGGCCGAGGCGGGCATTCCGGGCATCGACGCGCCGGTCTACGTCAACGCGTACGACTACACCTTCTTCGCCGGGGCCGAGACGCCGGATCAGATGGTCTACGACGCCGTGAAGGCGCTGTGGGAGCAGGAGGCGGCCCTCAAGGAGAGCTCGCCGATCTGGCGGCAGTTCGACCGGACGGTGATGGGCAAGGCGCAGTCGGTCGACTACCACCCCGGCGCCATACGCTTCTATCAGGAGATGGGCGTCTGGCAGGGCGGCTGACCCTGCGATGCGGGGCGGGCGCGGGCGCGGCGGCGGTTCGACCGCCGCGCCGGGATCGCGCGATCCGGCGTTTACCCCGCCTCAACCCTGATCAACGCAGTCTGAGACCCGGCGGCGCCGCAGCAGGCAGCGGCGCCGCACGCCGATTTCCGGCCCCGCACTGGCGAGCTTGAGCATGACCCACGCGGCAGGCGACGCGGACGATCCGCCCAAGGGCGCCGCCCAGGACCCGACGCTGCCCCGCAAGGCCTTCGGCGCCGATTGGGGCGCGATCGTCGTGGCGATGGGGGGCCTTTCGGCGCTGGCGGCGGTGATCTGGTCGTCCTCGCTGCCCCTTTGGCTGGGCGTGCGCGTTTATTCGGAGCAGGTGCTGCTGGTCGTGCTGGGCCTGTCGCTGGCCATGGCGTTCCTGGGCCGACGCTGGAACCGCGACGCCGGCGGCGCGCCGGGAGCGGCGGATATCGGCCTGGCCGCCCTGGCGCTGGTCTGGGCGGCGGCGCTGACGGCGCGCTTTCCGGTCATCGCCGAGAACGTGTTCTACCATCCGACGGAGGCGATGATCTTTTCGGGCATCGGCCTGCCGCTGCTGATCGAAGGCGTGCGGCGCACGTTGGGCTGGTCGCTGCTGGTCATTCTGGGCGTCATCGCGCTTTACGCGATGTTCGCCGATCAATTCAGCGGGCCGCTGCAGTCGCGCGCCATCAAGCCGGAGCGGCTGCTGACGTTTCTGGTGCTCGACAGCGCCGCGCTGGCGGGCGCGGCGCTCTACATCGCCGTGGCGGTGGTGTTCCCGTTCCTGATCCTGGCGCAGCTGCTGCTGTCGACCGGCGGGGCGGCGTTCTTTTCGGACATCTCCACGTCGCTGATGGGGCGCAGCCGCGGCGGGGCGGGCAAGATCGCCATCCTGGGTTCGGCCCTGTTCGGGTCCGTCTCGGGCTCGGCGGTGTCGAACGTGGCCTCCACCGGGGCGATCACCATTCCGCTGATGATGCGCGGCGGCTACCGGCCGCGCACGGCGGCGGCGATCGAGGCGGCGGCCTCCACCGGCGGGCAGCTGATGCCGCCGATCATGGGCGCCTCGGCGTTCCTGCTGGCGGAGAACCTGCAGGTGTCCTACGGCGAGGTGGTGCTGGCGGCGCTGATCCCCTCGGTCCTTTA
>JBCBYE010000545.1:0-3404 GCA_039816075.1 Pseudomonadota bacterium
AGGCCGTGCTGGCCGATCCCGAGGCTCTGCTGGGCGATCCGCAGATCGTGCAGGCGCTGCTGCACGCGCAGGCCACGGCCGGCGATCCGCGGCGCAAGGTGGTGGACCTGCGCGGCGCGCTGCTGGATCGGCTGGAGAGCCGGCTGGGGCGGCTGGAGGAGACGCACCGGTCGGTGGTCGCCGCCGCCTACGAGAACCTTGCGGGCGTGCAGAGCCTGCATCGCGCGGCGCTGGCGGTGCTGGCGCCCGACAGCTTCGAGGGGCTGATGCAGGCGCTGGCCGGCGAGATCCCGGGCGTTCTGGCCGTGGATTCGCTGCGGCTGGGGCTGGAGACCGAGGCCCGGGACGGCGCCGCGGCGCCGCTGGCGGCGCTGGAGCCCGGCTTCGTCGCGCTGGTGATGGCGGACGGCGCCGGAGCGCCGGAGGACGGGCCGGCGCGGCAGGTGATTCTGCGGCCACTGTCGCCGCTGACCGCGCCGCTTTACGGCGCGGACGCCGCGCGCGTGACGTCGGAGGCGCTGGTGCGGCTTGAGTTCGGCGAGGGGTTGCGCCCGGGCCTGCTGGCCTTCGGCAGCGTGGATCCCATGCGTTTCACCCCCGACCAGGGCAGCGAGCTGCTGGAGTTCTTCGGCGGCGTTCTGGCGCGGGTCGTGCGGCGGTGGATGACGGGCTGAGCGCCGCGCCGGACGTGCCGGAGCGCCGAAGAGAGCGTCGTGGGGCGGGTCGGGACGCCGACGCGCCCGTCTCGGCCTTCTCGCCGGCCGTCGCGGCGCTGGCGGCGCGCTGGCAGGAGTGGCTGACCGGCGTGCGCGGCGCCTCGCACGCCACGCGCGCCGCCTATCTGGCGGATGCGACCGCCTTCTTCGTCTTTCTGGCCCGGCACCGGGGCGAGCCGCCGGCGCCGGCCGCGCTGCCCGGCATCGGCGCCGGCGATCTGCGCGCCTGGATGGCGCATGAACGCGGGCGCGGGCAGGAGGCGCGGTCGATCCGCCGGGCGCTGTCGTCGATCAAGAGCTTCTTCCGCTGGCTGGCGGAGGCCGAGGGGCTTGAGGCGCCGGCGGTGCTGGCGGCGCGCGGCCCCAAGGCGGCGGCGCGGCTGCCCCGGCCGGTATCCGCCGACGCCGCCCGCGCCCTGGTGGCGGAGGCGGAGGCGGCCGACGCGCCCGACTGGATCGCGGCGCGCGACGCGGCGGTGCTGATCCTGCTGTGGGGCTGCGGCCTGCGCATTTCCGAGGCGCTGGGCCTGCGCCGCGGACGATCGCCGTTGCCGGAGGTTCTGCGCATCCGCGGCAAGGGCGGCAAGGAGAGGCTGGTTCCTGTGCTGTCCGCCGCCCGGGCCGCGGTGGAGGCGGCCGTGGCGCTCGACCCCTGGGACGACGGGCCGGAGGGGCCGCTGTTTCATGGACGGCGCGGCGGACCCCTGTCGCCGAGGATGATCCAGCGGCGGCTGGAGACGGCGCGCCAGCGGCTGGGCCTGCCGGCGAGCGCCACGCCGCATGCGCTGCGCCACAGCTTCGCGACGCATCTGCTGGCGGCGGGCGGCGACCTGAGGGAGATCCAGACGTTGCTCGGCCATGCCTCTTTGTCCACGACGCAGGTCTACACCGGCGTCGACGAGGCGCGGCTGATGGAGGTCTACGACCGCGCGCATCCGCGGGCCTAGGGCGGCGGCCTGCGCGGCGCCGCGTCGAGGCCGGCGGCGCCGGGGGCGGGACGGCGCGGCGCCGGCGGCATCTGAAAAAGGATCCGGCCGGCGACGCTCGGGCTGCGAGGGTCGGCGCGTCTTCCCCCGGGCGCGCCGCATGCTACTTTCGGCCGCAACAAAGACGATTCAGGGAGGACCGGCCATGTTCGGCGCCATGCAGGACTGGACGCTGCGCGTCTCGCGCATCATCGACCACGCGGCGAAGTTCCATGCCAAGCGGCCGGTCACCGGCCGAACGGCCGAGGGCGGCCATGTCGAAAGCGACTGGGCCACGATCCATGCGCGCGCGCGGAAGGTGGCGCAGGGGCTGAGCCGGATGGGCCTGGGCCGCGGCGACGCCGTGGGCGTCATGGCCTGGAACACCGTGCGGCACATGGAGGTCTGGTACGGCGTCACCGGCGCCGGCTGCATCCTGCACACGCTGAACCCCCGCCTCTTCGCCGAGCAGCTCGACTACATCATCAACCACGCCGAGGATCAGGTGGTGATGGTCGACGCCGACATCGTCGGCGTGCTGGAGCCGCTGGTCGACAAGCTGACCACGGTCAAGCACTGGATCGTGCTGACCGACCGGGCGCACATGCCCGACACCACCCTGCCGAACGCCATCTGCTACGAGGACTGGGTGGCCGAGCAGGACGGCGATTTCGAGTGGGTGGACGGGGACGAGCGCGATCCCTGCGGGCTGTGCTACACCTCCGGCACGACGGGGAACCCCAAGGGCGTGCTTTACGAGCATCGCTCCAACGTGCTGCACGCGCTTTACGCCTGCACCGGGGACGGGCTGGCGCTGACCTCCCGCGACACCATCCTGCCGGTGGTCCCGCTATTTCATGCCAACGGCTGGTCGCTGGCCTACACGGCGCCCATGGTGGGGGCCGGCATGATCATGCCGGGGCGCGACATGAGCAGCGCCGGCATCTACGAGATGCTGGAAAAGGGCGCGACGGTCACCGCCGCGGTTCCGACGATCTGGCTGCCGATGATCCAGCATCTGCGGTCGAACGGGCTGAAGTTCTCGACGCTCAATCGCGCGATCATCGGCGGCTCCTCCTGCCCCAAGGCGGTGATCGAGGCGTTCCAGAAGGATTACGGCGTCTTCGTCATGCACGCCTGGGGCATGACGGAGACGTCGCCGCTGGGCACCATGTGTTCCTTCAAGCCGGAGGTGGACGGGCTGAGCGCGGACGACAAGCTGACGCTTCAAACCTCCGTCGGGCATCCGCCCTTCGGCGTGGATCTGCGCATCACCGACGACGACGGGGCCGAGATGCCCTGGGACGGCGAGAGCCAGGGCAAGCTGTGGATCCGCGGGCCCGGCATCGTGAAACGCTATCACCAGATGGACGACGACGCGGTGGGCGAGGACCAGTGGTTCGACACCGGCGACGTCGCGACGATGGACGCCAACGCCTATGTGCGGATCACCGACCGTTCCAAGGACGTGATCAAGTCGGGCGGCGAGTGGATTTCCTCCATCGATCTGGAGAACGCGGCCGTCGCCCATCCGCAGGTGGCCGAGGCCGCCGCCATCGGCGTGCCGCATCCCAAATGGGCGGAGCGGCCGATCCTTTGCGTCGTTGGCGTCGATGGCGCCAAGCCGCCCAAGGACGAGGTGCTGGCCCTGATCGCCGAGCATTTCGCCAAGTGGCAGATCCCCGACGACGTGATCTACCTCGACGCCCTGCCGCACACGGCG
>JBCBYE010000455.1:0-4101 GCA_039816075.1 Pseudomonadota bacterium
ATGCGGTCGCGAAAGCCCTCGGGGACGGTGCCGAGGTCTTCGCCCACGACGACGACGCCGCGGCGTGCAGCCTCCAGCCTGACCAGCGCTTCGAGGATCTTGGCGGGCGGGCGCACATAGGCGCCGGGCAGACCGTCGGGGATCCAGTAGGCCCGTTCGAGCTGCAGAACATGGTCGATGCGCACAAGCCCGGCGCGATCCATGGCGGCGGCGAGCATGGCGCGGAACGGCGCGTAGGCGGCGCGGCGCAGCCCCTCGGGCGAGAAGGGGGCGAGGGCCCAGTTCTGCCCCTGGGCGTTCATCATGTCGGGCGGGGCGCCGAGCGAGACGCCGCGGGCGAAGGCGTCGCGGTCGCCCCAGGTCTCGGCTCCGCCGGGGCGCACGCCGACGGCGATGTCGAGGTAGAGGCCGAAGGTCATGCCGGCGGCGCGGGCGCGGGTCTGCGCCTCGGCGATCTGGTTTTCGGCGAGCCATTGGGCGAAGGCGTGCCGGCGCAGCGCGGCGGGATGGGCGGCGGCGAAGGCGCGGGCCTCGGCGCCGTCGGCATCCTGCAAGGGGGTGGGCCAGACGCGCCAGTCGGGACCGTGCACGAGGCTGAGCGCCTCGAAAAGGGCGTGGCGGCGGCGGGCGTCGCCGCCCTGCGCCAGCCAGGCGTCGAAGGCGGCGCGGCGGTCCGGCGGAAGGCCCGGCGCGCCGTCATGGGCGGCGAAGAGCGCGTCGAGCAGGGGCGGGCCGAGATCGAGGCGCAGATCGGCGTCGCCGAATTCGGACCGGGCGGCCTGCCTCGCACGCTCGGAGGCCTGGGCGAGGCGCTGCTGCGCCTCAGGCGAGGCGGCGAATTCGGGCGTGCGGTCCCAGGCGACGTGGCGCGGGTCGAAGGCGGTGCGCGAGGACGGGGAGTAGGGGCTGAGGCCCCGTTCGGCGGCGCCCAGATCGTGGATCGGATTGATGCCGAGGAAGTCGGCGCCGAGGCCGGCGATGCCCTCGGCAGCCTGGGCGAGATCCTCGTAGTCGCCCCGGCCGAAGCTGCGCGGCGCGACAAGGCCGTAGAGGGCGGCGGTGACGCCCCAGGCGCGCGGGGCGCCCAAGTCGGCGGGAGAGGGCGCGCGGGGCGGAGCGGCGACGAGCAGGGTCTGCTCGCCGTCCTCGGCGATGAGGCGGTGGACGCCGGCGGGCAGGCCGGGCAGCGGCGCGCCGGGGTCGCCGTGCAGCTGCGCGCCGGTTTCGAGCTCCAGTCGCCAGGCGCGGTCGTGGGGGCCGAACCAGGCGCCGGGCGCGTCGGCGTCGAGGGCGTCCTCGAGCGGCAGGCGGCGGGCGGCATCCTCGGCCTGCACGCGCGCGAAGGTGTCGGCGGCTTCGGCCTCGGACGCGGCGGGCACACCCATGGCGGCGAGGCAGGCCGCGAGGGTTTCAGGCGGCGCGGCGCGGCGCGTGCCGTCGATCTCATGATGCGCGAGGAGCAGGCCGAAGCGTTCGGCGAGGCGGTGGAGCGCGGTCATGCGGGCGCGGCCTCGTAGAGGCGGAGGGCGCCGGCTTCGATCCTCTCGTCGCCCGTCTCGACGGCCTCGTCGCCCTCCTCTGCGGCCTCTGCGGGCGCGGCGGTCGCGAGCGCCAGGCGCCAGGCGGCGAGCGCGGGGGGCGGCGGCAGGGTCAGCGGCAGGGGCGCCGCCCCGAGATTGACGACGATGAGGACCGGCGCGGGATCCTCGGCGAGGCCGGCGGCGCCGCGGATGAGCAGCTGGAAGCTGGGCAGACGCTCCTCCTCCCAGGCGGGGGGGCCGTCGGCGGCGGGGTTGAGCCATTCGACCTCGGGCAGACCATCCTCGCGCGGCTCCCCATGCAGCCAGCGGCGCTGGCGCAGCGCGGGCAGGCGGGCGCGCAGGGAGAAGGCGCGGCGGGCGAAGTCGAGCAGCGCGGCGTCGGCGCCGGCCCAGTCGATCCAGGTGGTCTCGTTGTCCTGGCAATAGGCGTTGTTGTTGCCCTGCTGGGTGCGGCCCAGCTCGTCGCCCGCCAGCAGCATGGGCGTGCCCTGGGAGAGGGCGACGCAGGCCATCAGGGCGCGGCGGCGGGCGCCGCGGGCGGCCTGGACCGCCGGGTCCTGCGAGGGGCCGTCGGGGCCGAGCGGGTCGGAGATCTCGCCGCCATGGCCGTCGCGGTTGTCCTCGCCGTTGGCCTGGTTGCGGCGCGCGGCGTAGGCGGTCTGATCGGCGAGCGTGAAGCCGTCATGGGCGGCGACGAAGTTGATCGTGTCGGTGGGCGGGCGGCCGCCTCGGTCGAAGGATTGCGCCGAGCCGAGCAGCGCGCCGGCGAGGCGCTGGGCGCCCTGCGGATCGCCGCGCCAGGCGCCGCGGACGTCGTCGCGGAAGCGGTCGTTCCATTCGGCGATGCCGGCCGGAAAGTCGCCCAGGCGATAGCCGTGGGGGCCGAGATCCCAGGGTTCGGCGATGAGCTTGAGCGGCGCGAGGACCGGGTCCTGCCGCAGGGCGTCGAGAAAGCCGGCGCCCGCGTCGAAGGCTCCGTCGGGTCCGTCGCGGCCCAGAACCGGCGCCAGGTCGAAGCGGAAGCCGTCGACGCCGTAGCCTTCGGCCCAGTGGCGCAGGGCGTCGAGGACCAGGCGCTGGGCCATGGGATTGGAGAGGTCCAGAGTGTTGCCGCAGCCGGACCAGTTGACGTAGGCCCGACCCTCGCCGCGGGCCGGCGCCTCGGGCGCGTGGCGGTAGTAACCGGCGTCGCATAGGCCGCGGAGCGAGAGCATGGGCCCCTCCGCCTCCAGCTCGGCCGTGTGGTTGGCGACCACGTCGAGGATCACCTCGATGCCGCGGGCATGCAGCGCGCGGATCGCCTCGCGCAGGCCGGCGGCGCCGCCCGGGCCCATGAAGCGCGGCTCCGGCGCCAGAAGGGCAGCGGGGTTGTAGCCCCAATGGTTGGTCAGGCCGAGCGCGACGAGGCGCGGCTCGTCGGCGAAGCAGGCGATGGGCTGAAGCTCCAACGCGGTGACGCCGAGGCCGTCGAGATGGTCGAGGATCGCCGGATGGCCCAGCGCCTCGTACGTGCCGCGCAGGGGGGCGGGCACGTCGGGGTGCCGCCGGGTGAGGGCGCGGACATGCGCCTCGTAGATCAGGGTTTCGGACCAGGGGCGTCGAGGACGCTCCGCCGGGTCGACGGGCGCGGGCGGCGGGGCGGCGATGCAGCGGGGCATGTGCGGGGCGCTGTCGCGGGGATCGGGCGTCAGGGGCGCGCCCGGGGCATGGGCGCGCTGGCCGTCGTGCCAGTCGGGACGGCCCGAAAGCGCCGTGGCCCAGGGGTCGAGCAGCAGCTTGGCGGGGTTGAAGCGCCGCGCGGCGGCCGGATCCCAGGGCCCATGGGCGCGCAGGCCGTAGAGCTGACCGGGGCGCAGGCCCTCCACCCGCCCATGGTGGATGAAGCCGGTGCGCTCCGGCAGGGTCAGGCGCGCGGTTTCGCGGGGGCCGTCGAAGAGGCAGAGTTCGATCCGCTCGGCGGTTTCGGAGGCGACGGCGATGTCGGCGCCGGACGCGTCGCAGCGCAGGCCGAGCCGGTCGGGTCGCCCCTCGGTGATGCGCCAGCCGCTCATGCGGGGGCGGCGGGCCCTTGGGGGGCCGCTTGCGCGGCCTCACGGTAGAGGGCGGCGTAGCGGGCGGCGCTGTCCTGCCACCCCACGGGCTGACGCAGGGCGGCCTGAACCAGATCGGACCAGCGTTGGGGATCGGCGTGCAGGGCGGTCAGCCGGCGGATCGCCCGGGCCAGCGCGTCGGTGCGGCCGGGCGCGTGCACCACGCCCGTGGCGACGCGCGCGGCGAGGGCGGCGGGATTGGCGTCGATCACCGTGTCGGCCAGCCCGCCGGTGCTCGCCACCACGGGGATCGTGCCGTAGCGCAGGGCGCAGAGTTGCGTCAGGCCGCAGGGTTCGAAGCGCGAGGGCACCAGAATGGCGTCGGCGCCCGCCTGGATCTGGTGCGACAGCGCCTCGTCATAGCCCAGCACGACGCCGACGCGGCCGGGATGGGCGCGGGCCATCTCCTCGAACCGCGCCTCCTGCGCCGCACGGGCCCGCGCCACGCGGGAGGCGACGGAGGCGGAGGG
>JBCBYE010000107.1:0-9492 GCA_039816075.1 Pseudomonadota bacterium
CGACCCGATCGAGATGCGCGTGGGCTGGCGCGACCCCTGGGACCCCGACCGCTGCGTGGAGATCGCGCACGCCCCCAACCGCCAGGACCTGCATCAAAGCGCGATCAGCTTCTCCTGCGCGCTGGCGCCGGCGCTGGCGGCGCTCGACACGGCCCCCGCGCGCCCGGTCTGGCCGGGGGGCGAACCCGCTCGCCTGCGCGCCGCACTGGCCGAGGCCTTCGCCCCCGGCGAGCGCTGGGGCCCGGCGCAGGCCCTGCATGCGGTCGACCGGCTCAAGCCCGCCGGGGCCGTCGCGACGGTCGACAGCGGCGCCCACCGCATACTCGCCTCGCAGATCTGGACCTGCGGCGCGCCGGGGGAGCTGCTGCAATCCTCGGGCCTGTGCACCATGGGCTGCGCCCTGCCGCTGGCCGTCGGGACCAAGCTGGTGCGGCCCGACACGCCCGTGATCTGCGTGGTCGGCGACGGCTGCCTTGATATGAGCCTGGGGGAGCTGGCCACCCTGCGCGACCTGCGCCGCCCCGTGATCGTCGTGGTTCTGGTGGACGCGTCGCTGGCGCTGATCGAGCTTAAGCAGCGCGGCGAAGGGCTGCAATCGGCCGGCGTCGACTTCGGCCGCACCGACTACGCCGCGCTGGCCAAGGCGATGCGCGGCGTGGGCGTTTCGGTCGCCGACCTGGCGTCGCTGGAGGATGCCTTTCGCACCGCCCTCGCCGCCGACCGCTTCACCGTCATCGCCGTCGAGATCCCGCGCCGCAGCTACGACGGCCTCATCTGACCGCCCTCGCCCGCGCCCGCGCCGGCGCCCGCCGCGCCGGGCGGACCCGTCCTGCGGCCGCCGCCCTTGACGGACCGTCGCCGGCTCGCCGTCAATGGCGGTCGCCGCCAGCCGCCCGCCCGCCGCGCCCCCTCCCCACGCAAGGCAAGGAGCCGACCATGTTCGTCGCCATGAACCGCTTCCGAATCGCGCCCGGCCGCGAAGACGATTTCGAAACCATCTGGCGCGAGCGCGACTCCCGCCTCGCCGACGTGCCCGGCTTCAAGACCTTCAAGCTGCTGCGCGGCCCGCGCGTCGGCCAGGGGTCCGAGGACGACCACGTCCTCTACATCTCCCATTCCCAATGGCAGAGCCGCGAGGCGTTCGAGGCCTGGACGCGTTCTCCCGCCTTTCGCGCGGCCCATGCCAAGGCCGGCGACACCACCGGCATCTACCTTTCGGCTCCGAATTTCGAAGGCTTCGAGGCGGTGCTGGAGGAATGAATCCGACTCGAACCATCGGGATTGACATTTCAAACCATAATGCTCAGGAATGCGCGCGCTCCCGGGCCGATGCAGGGCTCCGGGACGTCCGGAAATGACTCAGGGAGCTCCCCCATGACCCTTCTCCGCACCACCGCGCTCGCGCTGGCGGCCGTCGCCGTCGCCGCGCCCGCCTTCGCGGCCGGCGAACTGAATCTCTATTCCTCGCGCCACTACGACACCGACGAGGCGCTCTACGCCGATTTCGAAAACGCCACCGGCATCAAGATCAACCGGATCGAGGGCAAGGCGGACGAGCTGATCGAGCGCATGAAGGCCGAAGGGGCGAACTCCCCCGCCGACGTGCTGCTGACCGTCGATGCCGGGCGCATGTGGCGCGCCGACGATGCGGGCCTGCTGCAGCCGGTCGACAGCGACTTCCTCGAGGATCGCATCCCCGCCGCCCTGCAGCACAAGGACAACCACTGGTTCTCGTTCTCGCAGCGCGCGCGCATCATCTTCTACGACACGGCCGACGTCGCGGAACCGCCGCTGACCTATGCCGACCTGGCCGACCCCAAGTACAAGGGGCAGGTCTGCACCCGCTCCTCCTCGAACATCTACATGCTGTCGCTGATGGCCGCGCAGATCGCCCATAACGGCGAGGAGGCCGCCAAGGCCTGGGCCGAGGGCATGTACGCCAACCGCGCGCGCGACCCGCAGGGCGGCGACACCGACCAGCTGCGCGGCATCGTTTCGGGCGAGTGCGACATCGCGGTGTCGAACACCTACTACTTCGCCCGCGCCCTGCGCAAAGACGTCCGCGACCTGAGCGAAAGCACCGCCGGCATCGGCTGGGTGTTCCCCGATCAGGACGGAAACGGCGCCCATGTGAACGTCTCCGTCGGCGGCGTGGCGACCAACGCGCCGAACCGCGAGAACGCGGTCAAGTTCCTGGAATACCTCGCGTCGCAGTCGGCTCAGGAGTATTTCTCGGCCGGCAACGACGAATATCCGGCGGTGCCGGGCACGGCCCTGTCGCCGTCCGTGGCGGCGCTGGGCTTTTTCCGGCCCGACGATCTGAACCTGTCGGTGCTGGGCGAGAACCAGGCCAAGGCGCAGATGATCTACGACTCGATCGGCTACGAATGAGCGTGCGGCGCGCCGGCGGAAGCCAGCGCGCCTGTCCCCCGAGGGGCGCGCCCTCGCGGGCATCGCGCCGAAGACGCATCTCCGATGCGACGCGACCACGCGAAGCGCGGTTGGCCAGGTTTCGGAGGGCGGTTCCATCGGGCTGGGTTCCGCAATCTGCCGAAAAGCCCCTTGGGCGGCCTTCGACAGGCATGCGGCGCGGCGCCGCCCGGCGTTCAACGCCAGGTCCGGCGGGGCTTCACGGCCGCGCCGCCGTCGGCGGTCGCCGCGCGCCAAGGGCGCTGGCGAGCCTCGACCCGTTCGACGACCCGCCTTCGTGCCGGAGGTTGCGCTCGGCGGCGACGCGTCTTGCGGCGTGGGCCGCGCCCCGTCCCCGCGCCCCGTCCCCGCGCCCCGTCCCTGCGCCTCGTCCCCGCGCCTCATCCCCGTGCCGGGCGCCTCGGCGGAGCCTCCGGCGCGTCGCCGGCCGCGCACGGAAGAGATACGGGCCAAGTTGACAGCGGCGGCGCGATGCTTACCAAACTTCGGCCATCCGCCGCGCGCGACGATCGGGGTCCTGGCCCCCGCGCACGGCCCAAAAGGGCATCAACAGGGAGAGCCCCGATGAAACCCACCCTCCTCGCCACTGCGGCGACGGCCCTCGTCCTCGCCGGCTCCGCCGCCTTCGCCGATGGCCACGAGATCAAGGTCGGCGTCATGCTCGGCTATACCGGGCCCATCGAATCCCTCACGCCCGGCATGGCCGACGCCGCCGAAATGGCGCTGGCCGAGATCAACGCCGCCGGCGGCGTGCTGGACGGCAAGACGCTGGTCCCGGTGCGCGCCGATTCGACCTGCATCGACGCCGGCGCCGCCACCGCCGCGGCCGAGCGTCTGGTCGCCGACGGCGTCGCCGCGATCATGGGCGCCGACTGTTCGGGCGTGACCATCGCCACGCTCAACAACGTCGCGCTGCCCAACGGCATCGTGATGATCTCCCCCTCCGCCACGTCTCCGGCGCTGACCACCATCGAGGACGACGGCCTCTTCTTCCGCACCGCGCCGTCGGATGCGCGCCAGGGCGTCGTGCTGGCCGAGATGCTGCGCGACAAGGGCGTGACGGACATCGCGGTCACCTACACCAACAACGACTACGGCAAGGGCCTCGCCGACAGCTTCGAGAGCGCCTTCACCGCCGTGGGCGGCTCGGTCCTGCTCTCGGCCGCGCATGAGGACGGCAAGGCCGACTATTCGGCCGAGGTCGGCGCGCTTTCGGCCACCGGCGCCTCCATGCTGGCCGTCTTCGGCTATGCCGATCAGGGCGGCGTCGGCATGATCCGCGCTTCGGTCGATTCCGGCGCCTTCGATCAGTTCATGCTGGCCGACGGCATGTTCGCCGACAGCCTGATCGACGCCATCGGCGACGATCTCGAAGGCACCATCGGCGCGGTCCCCTGGCCCGAATTCGACGGCGCCGACCTCTTCGTCGAGGCGGCCGAGGCGGCGGGCGTGGACCCGGACGGCTCCTTCCGGCGCGAGGGCTACGACGCCGCCGCGCTGATCGCCCTGGCGATGGAGGCCGCCGGCTCCCACGACCCGGCGATGTTCAAGGACAAGGTCCTCGAGGTCGCCAACGCCCCGGGCGAGCCGATCATGGCCGGCCAGCTGGCCCGCGCCATCGAGGTTCTGCGCTCCGGCGGGCAGATCGACTATGTCGGCGCCACCAACGTGGAGCTGATCGGCCCGGGCGAAGCCTCCGGCACCTATCGCGAGTACGTGGTGCAGGACGGCGAGTACTCGACCGTCACGTTCCGCTGACCGCAGGGCGTTTCGTCGACGCTTCGGCCCGGCGCGCCCTGCGCGCCGGGCTTTTCGCATGCCGGGCGGGGGGCGCCGCATGATCCGGGTGGAGGGGCTCTCCAAGGCCTTCGGCGGCGTCAAGGCGGTCGACGGCGTGAGCCTGGAGATCGCGGCCGGCCGCATCACCGGCCTGATCGGGCCCAACGGCGCGGGAAAGACCACGCTTTTCAACGTCATAGCGGGCGCCTTTCCCCCGACCTCCGGCCGCGTGCTGCTGGAGGGCGAGGACATCACCGGCCTGCCGCCGCATGCGTTGTTTTCCAAGGGCTTGCTGCGCACCTTTCAGATCGCGCACGAATTCTCGACCCTCACGGTGCGGGAGAACCTGATGGCAGTGCCGCCGGCGCAGACGGGGGAAACCCTGCTCGGCGCCTGGCTGAAATCCGGCGAGGTGCGGGCGCAGGAGAACGAAAATCGCAAGAAGGCCGAGGAGGTCATTGATTTCCTGCAGCTTTCCGCCGTTGCCGACGAGCTTGCCGGCAATCTTTCGGGCGGCCAGAAAAAGCTGCTGGAGCTCGGCCGAACCATGATGACCGAGGCTCGGATCGTGTTTCTGGACGAGGTGGGCGCCGGGGTGAATCGCACGCTTCTCAATACCTTGGGCGACGCCATTCGCAGACTGAATGAAGAGCGCGGCTACACGTTCTGCATGATCGAGCACGACATGGATTTCATCGGCCGCCTCTGCGATCCGGTCATCGTCATGGCCCAGGGCAAGGTGCTGGCCGAGGGCTCGGCCGAGGCGGTGAAGTCGGACGAGCGGGTCATCGAGGCCTATCTGGGCCGCGGCCTGCGCAACCGCCCCGGCCTGAGGAGCGCCGACGCATGAGCGCGGCCCCGGCGGATCCCGTCCTGATCGGCGAGGCGATGACCGGCGGCTACGGCGGCGCGGACATCCTGCATGCCTGCACCATCGCCGTGAATGCGGGCGAGATCGCGGTGATCGTCGGGCCCAACGGAGCGGGCAAGAGCACGGCGATGAAGGCCGTCTTCGGCATGCTGGGCCTGCGCGAGGGCCAGGTGCGGCTGAGCGACCGGGACATCACCGCGCTGAGCCCGCAGGACCGGGTGAAGGCGGGCATGGCCTTCGTCCCCCAGACCAACAACGTCTTCGCCACCCTGACCGTGGAGGAGAATCTGGAGATGGGCGCCTTCCTGCGCGACGCGGGCGTCGCGGAGACGATGGAGATGGTCTACGCCCTCTTCCCCATCCTGCGCGAAAAGCGTCGGCAGGCGGCCGGAGAGCTGTCCGGCGGGCAGCGGCAGCAGGTGGCCGTGGGCCGGGCGCTGATGACGCGGCCGGAGGTGCTGATGCTCGACGAGCCCACGGCCGGCGTCAGCCCCATCGTGATGGACGAGCTGTTCGACAAGATCATCGACATCGCCCGCACCGGCCTCGCCATTCTGATGGTGGAGCAGAACGCGCGGCAGGCGCTCTCCATCGCCGACCGGGGCTATGTTCTGGTGCAGGGGCGCAACGCCTATGAGGGCACGGGCGAGGAGCTGCTGGCCGACCCCGAAGTGCGCCGGACGTTTCTGGGGGGGTGACGGAAATGCGCGGAGCCTCTTTGGCGGCCTGCCTGTTTGCAAGCTGGCCAGCGTCGATCATGGCGGGAGAACCGCCCGGCGCCTTCGATTGCAACATAGCCAAGATGTGCGTGGAGGCGGACTGCGTGACCGCCGATCAGCCGGTCCAGTTCGTCCGAGCCTCCCCCGACGACGCAGCATCGTGGCGTCGGATCGCCAGGGGATCGACGATAGAGCTTGAGCGCTCGGATTTCGGGACGGCGCATCGCTTCGTGCTCGCCGACGCGCACTCATTGATGCTGGCGTCGATCACTGTCGACGGGGGCGGCCGGCTGGTGGAGCGTTTCGATACGGCCCTTCCGGAGGGCGTTTTCGTCAAGACCCATTTCGGCGAGTGCTCCGTCGGAGCCGACCTATGACCGACATCCTCAACGCGCTGATCCTGTTCAGCAATTTTGTTCTGATCCCCGGCCTCGCCTATGGCTCTCAGCTTGCGCTGGGCGCGCTCGGGGTCACGCTGATCTTCGGCATTCTGCGCTTCGCCTATTTCGCCTTCGGGGACCTGATGGCGTTCGGAACCATGGTCGTGATCCTGGGAACCTGGGGGCTTCAGGCGATGGGCGCGAGCCTCGGGCCGCTGCCCACGGCGCTGCTCGCGCTGCCGCTGGGCTTCGCCGCCGCGGCGCTGCTGAGCCTGTTCATCGACCGCTCCGTCTTCGCGTTCTACCGGCGGCAGCGCGCGAAACCGGTGGTGATCGTCATCGCCTCGGTCGGCGTGATGTTCCTGCTCAACGGCGTGGTGCGCCTCATCATCGGCCCGGACGACCAGCGCTTCGCGGATGGCGAGCGCTTCGTGATGCGCGCGCGGGAGTTCCGCGAGATGACGGGGCTGGCCGAGGGGCTGGCGATCCGCACCACGCAGGTCCTGACGGTCGTCGCCGCGCTGGCGGCCATGGCGGCGCTGTTCTGGTTCCTGCAAAGGACGCGCACCGGCAAGGCGATGCGCGCCTATTCCGACAACGAGGATCTGGCGCTGCTGTCGGGCGTCGATCCGGCGCGGGTGGTGCGCGTCACCTGGGTCATCGCGGCGGCGCTGGCCTGCCTGGCGGGCACGCTCTACGGCCTGGACAAGTCCTTCAAGCCCTTCACCTACTTCCAGCTGCTGCTGCCGATCTTCGCGGCGGCCATCGTCGGGGGCATCGGCCAGCCCCTTGGCGCGGTGGCGGGGGGCTACGTGGTGGCGTTCAGCGAGGTCGGCGTGACCTACGCCTATCGAAAGCTGCTGCTCTATCTGGGGCCGGAGGATTGGGCGCCGTCCGGCCTCGTGCAGCTGCTGAGCACCGACTACAAGTTCGCCGTCAGCTTCGTGATCCTCGTGGTGGTGCTGCTGGTGCGGCCCACGGGCCTGTTCCGGGGCCGCGTGCTGTGAGCGGGCGGGTGGACGCGCGCAACGGCTCGCCCCTGCGCGGGCCGCTGATGTTCGCGGTCATGGCGCTGCTCTTCGCCGCCGTCGGCTTCGGCCAGGGCTGGAACGTGGCGCTGTCGATCCTGAACCTGTGCCTGATCAGCGCGATCATGGCGTTGGGCGTGAACATGGCCTGGGGCTATGCGGGTCTGTTCAACGTCGGGACCATGGGCTTCGCGGCCGTGGGCGGCGTGGCGGCGGTGCTGGTGGCGCAGCCGCCGGTGGGTGAGGCCTGGGCGGCGGGGGGCGCGGGGCTGCTCGCCTCCGGCGCGGCGCTGGCCGCCGTGGCGGTCGCCATCGTCGCGACGCGCCGGCGCCTGGCCAGGGGCCCGCTGCGCGGCGCGGTCACCACGGCGCTGGTGGCCGGGGGCTATGCGCTGGTGCGCGCGCTTTACGATCCTGCGACGGACGCCATCGAGGCGGTGGATCCCGCAACCTCCGGCTATCTCGGCGGCCTGGGCCTGCCCATCGTGCTGGGCTGGTTCTTGGGCGGCGCGTTGGCGGCGGGCGCGGCCTGGCTGGTGGGCAAGGTGGCGCTGGGCCTGCGCTCCGACTACTTCGCGATCGCCACGCTGGGGATTTCCGAGATCATCATCGCCGTCGCCAAGAACGAGGATTGGATCGTCCGCGGCGTCAAGAACGTCACCGGCCTGCCGCGCCCCGTGCCCTACGAGATCGACCTGCAGGACAGCGCGGCGTTCGTGGAGCGGGCGGCGTCCCTGGGCCTGGAGCCGGCGGAGGCGTCGGGCATCTGGGTCAAGCTGCTCTACGCGCTGCTGTTCGCCGCCGTGCTGGCGGCCCTGATGTGGCTGGCGGAGCGGGCGCTGAACTCCCCCTGGGGCCGCATGATGCGCGCCATCCGCGACAACGAGGCGGCGGCGGCGGCCATGGGCAAGGACGTCACGGCGCGGCATCTGCAGGTCTTCGTGCTGGGCAGCGCCGTGGTGGGGATCGCGGGCGCGATGCTGGTGACCTTCGACGGGCAGTTCACGCCGGGCAGCTACAACCCGCTGCGCTTCACCTTCCTGATCTGGGTGATGGTGATCGTGGGGGGCTCGGGCAACAACTGGGGCTCGGTCCTCGGCGGCTTCCTGATCTGGTTCGCGTGGATCCAGGCGGAGCCCCTGGGCCTGTGGCTGATGGGCGGCGTCGCGGCGCTGTTTCCGGAGGGGTCGGCGGCGGCGGACCACCTGCGCGACGGGGCCCCGCACATGCGCATGGTGTTCATGGGGCTGATCCTGCTGCTGGTGATGCGCTTCAGTCCGCGCGGCCTGATCCCCGAGCGGGTGCGCTGAGGCTTGCCCGGCGCGGGCCCGGCGGCCTAGCGTGCGCCCATTGATCCCCCGCGCCCGCGTCGTTCGGGCGCCCCGCCGCCGCGGAGCAGCGCAATGGCCATCGTCGACGTCTTCGCCCCGTCGAACCCCGCCGAGGAGGGCGGCCGTGCCGGCCCGCGCGAGACGGACTTCGCGCTCGCCGATCCGCAGCCGGCGGCGGGGGAGCCGGAGTGGACCGGCCCGGGCGGCGCGACCGGCGAGCTGCGGTTCTTCGGCCTGCCGGGGGCCGGGCTGGCGGGGGAGGACGTCGTCACCTCGATCGAGGTGATGCAGGTCGGCGACCTGGCGGTCGCCTATCGCATTTCCGGCCTCGCGATCCGGCTGAGCGACTGGCGCGCCGCCACCGCCGCCGAGCGCGCCGCGCTGCTGTTCGGCGGCATCGATCAGTTCGTCGGCTCGCAGGCGGGGGATGCGCTGCGCGCCGGCGGCGGCAACGATTTCGTTCAGGGCGAGCGCGGCGACGACGAGATCGACGGCGGCGCCGGCGACGACCGGCTGGAGGGCGGCGGCGGGCGGGACGTCGTGACCGATCCGAGCGGCGCCAACACGTTGCTCGGCGGCAACGGGCGCGACGATCTCTACGGCGGCGAGGACGCGGACACGCTTTTCGGCGGCAACGGCGCGGACCGTCTGTTCGGCGGCGAGGGCGACGACACGCTGACGGGCGGGTGGCAGGACGACCGGCTGAACGGGGGCGGCGGCGCCGATTCGCTCTACGGCGGCGGCGGCGAGGACGTGATCGCGGCGAGCGCCGGCGACGATCTGATCCACGGCGGAGCGGGCCTCGACACGGTGGTGCTCGATGCGGCGTTCGCCCGGACCGAGAGCTGGTCGCTGAGCCGAAGCGGACGCGCCGCCTACGTGCTGGAGAGCGCGGAGCACGGCCGCGACACGCTCGTGAACGTCGAGCTGTTCGTGTTTCGCGGCGGCGCCGGA
>JBCBYE010000473.1:0-3964 GCA_039816075.1 Pseudomonadota bacterium
AAATGGACGCGCTGTCGTCCATGGCCAACATCGGCGGCTACCGCGCCACGATCGAGGCGGCGAACAATTTCGGCCGCTTTTTCACCGGCCAGGTGACGGCGGCGGGCAAGGTGCCCCCGGCCAAGGTGCTGGTCGTGGGCGCAGGCGTCGCCGGCCTCGCCGCCATCGGCGCCTCCACCTCGCTCGGCGCCATCACCTACGCCTTCGACGTGCGTCCTGAGGTGGCCGAGCAGATCAACTCCATGGGCGCGGAATTCGTCTACCTGGACTTCGAGGAGGCCGCGGCCGACGGCGCCGCCACCGGCGGCTACGCCGCGCCGCAGTCCGAGGAGTTCCGGGCCAAGCAGCTCGAAAAGTTCCTGGAACTGGCACCCGAGATCGACATCGTCATCACCACCGCCCTGATCCCCGGCCGGCCCGCGCCCAAGCTGTGGACCAAGGAGATGGTCGAGGCGATGAAGCCCGGCTCCGTCGTCGTGGACATGGCGGCCGAGCGCGGCGGCAACTGCGACCTGACCGTGCCGGACGAAAAGATCGTCACCGACAACAAGGTCACCATCGTCGGCTACACCGACTACCCGTCGCGCATGGCGGCGCAGAGCTCCAACCTCTACGCCACCAACGTCTTCCGCATGTTCGAGGATCTGACGCCCGAAAAGGACGGGACCCCGAACGTGAACATGGAGGACGACGTCATCCGCGGCGCCACCGTGTGCAAGGACGGCGAGATCACCTATCCGCCGCCGCCCCCCAAGGTGAACGCCATCGCCGCCCAGAAACCGGCGGAGAAGAAGCCCGAGGAGACGCCCGAGGCCAAGGCCGCGCGCGAGGCGCAGGAGCTTCGCGCCTCCCTCAACCGCACCGCCTACCTGCTGGCCGGCGGCGGCGCCGTCTGCCTCGCCGTGGGCTCGGTCGCGCCGGCCGCCTTCATGCAGCACTTCACGGTGTTCGTGATGGCGGTCTTCGTGGGCTTCTACGTGATCTGGGGCGTCGCGCATTCGCTGCACACGCCGCTGATGGCGATTACCAACGCCATCTCCTCGATCATCATCGTCGGCGCGCTGCTGCAGATCGGCTCCGGCTCGATCATCGTGGCGATCCTTGCGGGCCTGTCGGTCTTCATGGCCTCGGTGAACATCTTCGGCGGCTTCCTGGTCACGCGCCGGATGCTCGCCATGTTCCAGAAATCCTGAGCGGGGAGCGGTTCACATGACCACCGGACTCGTCACCTCCGCCTACGTCGTCGCGGCCGTCCTGTTCATTCTGGCCCTCGGCGGCCTGAGCAATCAGGAAAAGGCCAAGCGCGCCGTCTGGTACGGCATCATCGGCATGATCCTGGCCGTCGGCGCCACCGCCGGCGCGCCCGGCGTCGGCTCCCATTGGCTGATCATCGCGATGGTCGTCGTGGGCGGCGTCGGCGGCTACATCGTCGCGCAGAAGGTCCAGATGACCCAGATGCCGGAGCTTGTGGCCGGCTTCCACTCCCTCGTGGGCCTGGCCGCCGTCTTCATCGGCATCAACGCGCATCTGGAAATGAACGCCGCCATGGCCGCGAAGGAGGCCGGCACCACGGCCGAGCTCGCCGGCTTCGCCACCCTCATCGCCAAGAAGACGGCGGTGGAGATCGGCATCCTCAAGTTCGAGCTCTTCCTGGGCATCCTGATCGGCGCGATCACCTTCACCGGCTCGATCGTCGCCTACGGCAAGCTGGCCGGCAAGATCAGCTCCTCGGCGCTGGTTCTGCCCATGCGGCACGCCATCAACGCCGGCGCGCTGGTCGCCTGCTTCGCCCTCGGCTGGCTCTACATCGAGGGCGCGGGCCTGTGGACCATGCTGCTCGTGGCGATCATCGCCGGCGCGCTGGGCTGGCACCTGATCATGGCCATCGGCGGCGCGGACATGCCCGTCGTCGTCTCCATGCTCAACAGCTATTCCGGCTGGGCGGCGGCGGCCATCGGCTTCACCCTCAACAACGATCTGCTGATCGTCGTCGGGGCGCTCGTCGGCTCCTCGGGCGCGATCCTCAGCTACATCATGTGCAAGGGCATGAACCGGTCCTTCGTCTCGGTCATCCTCGGCGGCTGGGGCGGCGACGGCACGGCGTCGGCCCAGGCCATCGACGGCGAGATGATCGAGATCCAGGCCCCCGGCGTGGCCGAGGCGCTGGACGAGGCCGACAGCGTCGTCATCATCCCCGGCTACGGCATGGCGGTGGCACAGGCGCAGGGTTCCGTGTCGGAACTGGTGCGCAAGCTGCGCGCCAAGGGCAAGACGGTGCGTTTCGCCATCCACCCCGTCGCGGGGCGCCTCCCCGGCCACATGAACGTCCTGCTGGCCGAGGCCAAGGTCCCCTACGACATCGTGCTGGAGATGGAGGAGATCAACGACGATTTCCCCGAGACCGACGTCTCCATCGTCATCGGCGCGAACGACATCGTGAACCCGGCGGCGCAGGACGACCCCGGCTCCCCCATCGCCGGCATGCCGGTTCTGGAATGCTGGAAGTCCAAGACGGTCTTCGTCTCCAAGCGCGGCCGCGGCACCGGCTATTCGGGCATCGAGAACCCGCTGTTCTTCAAGGAGAACACGCGCATGTTCTACGGCGACGCCAAGGCCTCGCTGGACGAGCTGCTCAAGCAGATGGACTGACGGCCCCGCGCCGTCGCCCCGCAACGCCCCGGCCCCTGCGCCGGGGCGTTCGCGTTTACGAAGCGTTTCTTAACGCGCGCCGCTGGACCTGCTATGCAATCGCGGTAGTTGCGTGTCCGAGGGGACCATCCACATGCGCGCCGCCATAATCGCCGCCGCCGCGGCTCTCGTCGCCCTGTTCGCCGCGCCCGCGAACGCCATGTTCATCGACTGGACGGTCGATGCAGAGCTCAGCGACGGCCGCGAGGTCACCGGCGCCTTCACCACCGGCCCCGGCCTGACGGTGTCGAACATCGACCTGACCGACGGCCTGCGCGACTTCGACTTCCTCCCGGTTGGAGAGCCGAGAGTGCCGAACCAGGTCGTCTTCACCGCAACCCCCGGCCTCGATTCCACCGTCGCCGACCTGACGGGCGAGGAGTTTTTGATGTTCTCCTTCCTAGGCGGGGACCTTTTGACGCCGGGCGTCTACGCTGTCGACGACTCGACCGCCGTGGTCGAGACTGTGCCTCCGTTGGTGCGTGTCTCGCATCTTCTGTGCACCGACCAGACCTGCGAGGACGGCGAGGTTTTCACCCGCTCGGTCGGCGGACGGGTCGAGGGGGCCGCACGCTCCGAGGTTCCGCTGCCGCTGCCCGCCGCGCTCCTGCTGTCAGGCCTCGCAGGCCTCGCAGCGTTTCGTCGCCGGGCCTGATCCGGTCGGGCGGGGCGCCGCTCAGGCCCCCGCCGCCAGACGGGCCCTGGGCAGCCGCGCCGCCATCTCCGCCGCCTCCATCGGACGGCCGTGGAGAAAGCCCTGCAGCACGTCGCAGCCCATGCGCCGCGCCATCTCCGCATGGGCCTCGGTCTCGACGCCCTCGGCGGTCACGCCCACCTCCAGCACGCCGCCGATCTCCACCAGAAGCTCCATCATCCGCCTTCGCCGCGGGTCCGCCACCGCCGGCAGCACGAAGCCCTTGTCGATCTTGATCCGGTCCGGCCCGATCCGCATCAGGCTGGCGATCGAGGCATGGCCGGCGCCGAAATCGTCGATCTCGATGCCGATCCCCATCTCCTTCATGCCCTCGATGTTCCACATCATCGCGTCCGAGGCGGCGTCGAGGAAGGTCGATTCCACCAGTTCCACGCGAAGCGTCCCCGGCGCGATGGCGAGGCGGCGCAGCTTCGTCAGCAGCTCCAAGTCCGCCAGGCGGCGCGACGAAACCTTGACCGAGACCGGCGGCGCCCCCGGGACCCCCCCCCCCCGCCAGAGTAAAAGCGCCCCACCCCCCCCCGCCCACCGAACGCGTTAATAAGCCAACCACAATTTTTTTAT
>JBCBYE010000782.1:0-1964 GCA_039816075.1 Pseudomonadota bacterium
CGCTGCGCGCCAAGGGCGCTTGCGAGCCTTGACCCTTTCGACGACTCGGCTTGTCCAGGCCCCCTCGGTCTGCGCTGGCGGGAGGTCGGGCGTCGTCTCGCCCCGGACTTGATCCGGGGCCGCCTTGGGGCGGGGCCGGGGGCCTCGCTCGGGGCGGCGCGGCGCCGGCCGCCCGGTCCGCGCGCCCTCCCGCCTCAGCGCAGCCGCGCCGGAAGCTCGGACAGGCCCCGAAACCGCATTCGCCCCGTCCAACGCGGCGACCCGGCCGGCGCGAACCTCGGGAAGCGCTGCACGAACCGCGTCAGCGCCACGCGGCCCTCCATCCGCGCCAGCGTGAAGCCCAGGCAGGTGTGTGGGCCGCCGGCGAAAGCCAGGTGCCTGTTCGGGCGACGGCCGAGATCCAGCCGGTCCGGGTCCTCGAACCGCCGCGGATCGCGGTTCGCCGCGCCGATGGCCAGGTGAAGGCGCGTGCCCGCCGGCAGCGTCTCGCCCTGCACCTCGAACGCCTCCGCCGCGGCGCGGTTGCCCAGCTGGTTCGGCGACTGAAACCGCAGGAATTCGTCCACCGCCGTCTCCGCCAGCGCGGGATCGGCGATCAGGCGCGCCCGCTCCTCCGGCCAGTCGCACAGGCTCAGCAGGGCGTTGCCGATCAGGTTCGTCGTCGTCTCATGCCCGGCATTGAGGATGAAGATGCAGTTCTGCAGCAGCTCCGCCTCGGTCAGCCCGTCTTCGGCGAAGATCAGCCGCGTCAGCACATCCGTCGCCGGATCGCCCGGCGCCGCCCTGCGCCGCGCCACCAGATCGCGCAGATAATCGCTGAAGGCGACGACGGCCGCGTTGCCCGCCGCCTCCTGCTCCGCGCTCAGCACCGGCTCCAGCGCGCCCAGAATCGCCAGGGACCAGTCGCGCAGCGGGCCCCGCTCCTCCTCCGGCATGTCGAACAGGGCCCCGATCACCTCGATGGGAATGCGGCTGGCGAAGCCCTCGATCAGGTCCGCCTCGTCCGGCAGCCCCTCCAGCAGCCGGTCCACCAGCGCGATCAGCCCCGGCTCCATCGCCGCGATGGCCCGCGGCGTCAGCGCGCCCGCGAGGATGCGCCTGACCCGCGTGTGCAGCGGCGGATCGTTGAACACCAGGCTGGTCGTGTGATGTTCGTAAAGCGGGGCGTCGCGCCCGTATTTCGGCGCGAATTCCTCGAACTTGGCCGATTTGAAGCGCGCGGTGTCGCGATAGACCCGATCCAGATCCTCCCACCGGCTCAGCATGACGGAGCCGTCGGCGAACCGCTTCACCGGCGCATGCTCCAGCAGCGCGCGATAGACCGGATAGGGATCCTCGGCGAAGCCCGGGGGCGGCGCCGCCAGGTCGAACGCCTCGGCCAGCGCGCGGCTCATCGAACCTTGAGCCCGCCGAAGCCCAGATGCGCCCCCGCATCCACCAGCAGCGTCTCGCCCGTCACATGCCGCGCCGCGTCGCTCAGCAGAAACACCGCCGCCTCGGCGATGTCCTCGGGGCCCGAGGCGACGCCCAGCGGCACGCTCCCCTCGACCCGCTTCACCGTGGCCGCATAGGCCTCCTCATCCATCGCACCCTTGAACCAGCGCGTGCCGATGAAGCCCGGGCACACCGCGTTCACGCGGATCGAGGGCGCCAGCCCCCGCGCCAGGCTCAGCGTCATGGTGTTCAGCGCCCCCTTCGAGGCCGCATAGGCCACCGAAGACCCGATCCCCGTCACCCCCGCGATCGATGAGGTCATCAGCACCGAGGACGCGCGCCCCGACGCCTCCGCCCCCGCGACCAAAGCCGGCTTCAACGCCTGCAGCGCCAAGAAAGCCCCCACCACGTTCACCTGATAAAGCCTAAGGAAATCCTCGCCCGTCAGCGCGTCCAGATCGCCGTGCTTGGGCGCGTGCTTGGTGATCCCCGCATTGCAGGCCAGCATCTCCAGCCGCCCCCCGGCCGCC
>JBCBYE010000543.1:0-3366 GCA_039816075.1 Pseudomonadota bacterium
CTCGTCCGATCTCGCCGCCGCCCACCACGTGGACCTCGCGCGCGACGTGGACGCCCGCCTCGCGGCCAGCCGCGCGGCCGAGACCGGCGAGGCGCGGCTCGACGCCTATATCGAGGCCTGGGGCGGCTACATTCCCGAAGTGCACGCCGTGGCCGCGGCGCTGCGCGCGGCGCAGGACGGCGACGACGCCGCCCGCGCCGCCTGGTCCGACCGGATGGAGGCGATGCGCCATGGCTGCGCCGCCGCCGTCGCGGCCCTCGCGCGCGACGGCGACCTGACGCCGGCGCTGGACGAGGCCGCCGCGACCGACCTCCTCTTCGCGCTTCTGTCCATCGAAGTGTGGGAGCATCTGGCCCGCGACCGCGCCTGGCCGCAGGACCGCTACATCGCCGAGATGAAGCGCACCGCCCGCGCGGCCCTGATGCGCTGATGCGCCGATGCAGGGGCGCCGACGCGCGCGCGCCCGCCGCTCTCCCCCGCGCTTTCGCGCGAGCAGCTCTGCCCGGCGCTTTCGCGCCCCGGCTGCGTCCGCGCGCGGGCGGGCGGGTGGGGCGCGCGGGCGGTGGGGGGGCGCTAATGCGCGGCGCGCCTAGGCCGCCCGCTTCGCCGCGGCCGCCGCCACCTTGGCCAGATCCCGCGCCACGGCGAAGGCGCCCTTCACCTTCAGCGCGTCCGAGCTCCAGTCGCGCCGCACGATCAGCTTGTTGTCGCGGATCTTGGCCAGGCCGCCCTCGCTCTGCAGCCATTCGGCCAGGCCCCCGGGATTGGCGAAACGGTCGTCCCGGAACTGCACCGACGCGCCCTTGGGCCCCCCGTCGATCCGCGCGATCCCCGCCCGGCGGCACATGGTCTTGATGCGCATGACCCGCAGCAGCATCTCCACCTCCCGCGGCGGCTTGCCGAAACGATCGTGCAGCTCGGCCGCGAAACCCTCCAGCTCGGTCTTGCTTTCCAGGCTCGACAGCCGGCGGTAGAGCCCCAGCCGCACGTCCAGATCCGGCACATAAGCCTCGGGGATCATCACCGGCACGCCCAGATTGATCGACGGCGACCAGTCGCCGTCCGGCGCCGGCCCCTCCATCTCGCCGGCCTTCATCTTGGAAATCGCCTCCTCCAGCATGTGCTGGTAAAGCTCGTAGCCGACCTCCTTGATGTGCCCCGACTGCTCCTCGCCCAGCAGGTTGCCGGCCCCGCGCAGGTCCATGTCGTGGCTGGCGAGCGTGAAGCCCGCGCCGAGGCTGTCGAGGCTGCCCAGCACCTTCAGCCGCTTCTCCGCCGCCGCGGTCAGCCGCTTGCGCGGTTCGGTCGTGAAATAGGCGTAGGCGCGCAGCTTGGACCGGCCCACGCGCCCGCGGATCTGATACAGCTGCGCCAGTCCGAACATGTCGGCGCGATGCACGATCAGCGTGTTGGCGCGGGGGATGTCGAGGCCGCTTTCGACGATGGTCGTCGCCAGCAGCACGTCGGCCTGCCCGTCGTAGAAGGCGTTCATCTTCTCATCGAGATCGCCCGCCGCCAGCTGCCCATGCGCGGTGATGACGCTGACCTCGGGAACCTGCTCGCGCAGGAACTCCTGGATCTCCGGCAGATCCGAGATGCGCGGCACGACGAAAAAGCTCTGGCCGCCGCGGAACCGCTCGCGCAGCAGCGCCTCGCGCACGGTCACCGGGTCGAACTCGGCGATGTAGCTGCGCACCGCCAGGCGGTCGACGGGCGGGGTCGCGATCAGGCTCAGCTCCCGCACGCCCGACATCGACAGCTGCAGCGTCCGGGGGATCGGCGTCGCCGTCATGGTCAGCACATGCACGTCCGAGCGCAGCTCCTTCAGCCGCTCCTTGTGGCGCACGCCGAAATGCTGCTCCTCGTCGATCACCAGCAGCTCCAGCCGCTTGAACCGCACGCCCTTGGTCAGCAGCGCGTGGGTGCCGACGACGATGTCTACGGCGCCGTCGGCCATCAGGCTCTTGGTCTCGGCCGCCTCCTTGGCGCCGACGAAGCGGCTCAGCTGCCGGACGGCGACGGGAAATCCGCGAAACCGTTCGGCGAACTGCTTGGCGTGCTGACGCGCCAGCAGGGTCGTCGGCGCGATCACCGCCACCTGCCCGCCGCTCAGCGCCGTGGCGAAGGCGGCGCGCAGGGCCACCTCGGTCTTGCCGAAGCCGACGTCGCCGCAGACCAGCCGGTCCATGGGGGCGCCCCTGGCCAGATCCTCCAGCACCTCTTCGATGGCCGACAGCTGATCGTCGGTCTCGGTGTAGGGGAAGCGCGCGCAGAACTCCTCCCACGCGCCATGGGGCGCCTCCAGCACCGGGGCGGAGCGCAGGAGCCGTTCCGCCGCCACGCGGATCAGACGCTCCGCCATGTCGCGGATGCGCTCCTTCATCTTGGCCTTGCGCGCCTGCCAGGCGCCGCCGCCGAGCCGATCCAGGAAGCCGGCCTCATGGCCGTAGCGGCTCAGCAGCTCAATGTTCTCGACGGGCAGGTACAGCTTGTCGCCGCCGTGATACGCCAGCGCCACGCAATCATGCGGCGCGCCCAGGGCTTCGACCGTTTCCAGCCCCAGGAACCGCCCGATGCCATGCTCCACATGCACCACCAGGTCGCCGACCGAGAGGCTGGCCGCCTCCTGCAGGAAATTCTCGGCCCGCTTGCGCTTGCGCGGCGCGCGCACCAGGCGGTCGCCCAGCACGTCCTGCTCGGCCACCACCGCCAGCGCCTCGGTCTCGAAGCCCTGCTCCAGCGGCCAGACGGCGAGGTTCACGCGCCCCGGCTGCACTTCGGCGAAGCGGGCGACCTCGGCGGCCGGGGGGGCGCCGTGATCGGCCAGCAGGGTTTTGACCCGGTCGCGGGCGCCGTCGGAATACGTGGCGAAGACCACCCGCTTGCCGGCGTCCAGCAGCGCCGCCAGATGGGCGGAGAGCGCGTCGAAGACGTTCGCCCCCTCCTGCGCCCGCTCCGCCGCGAAGCCGCGCCCGATGCGCCCGCCCGCGTCGAGGCAGCCCGGGCCCGGCGGCTGCGGCAGGGGCGAGAACCGGCGCACGGGACGGCCGCCCAGCGCCGCCTCCCACTGCGCGCCGTCCAGATAAAGGCCATCCGGCGGGGCGGGCTTGTAGGGCGCGGCGCCCATGGCGGGCTTGTCGTCCAGCGCCTCGCGTCGGGCGGCGTAGTGGTCGCGCACCAGCTCCTCGCGCGCCGCCCGCGCCTCTTCGATCTGGTGGTCGAGGGCGACGGGCGCGCCGGGCAGGTAGTCGAACAGCGTCTCCAGCCGCTCGTGGAAGAAGGCGAGCCAATGCTCCGCTCCCTGATGCTTGCGACCCGCGCTGACCGCCTCGTAGAGCGGATCGTCGAGGCCGGCGGCGCCGACGG
>JBCBYE010000525.1:0-3573 GCA_039816075.1 Pseudomonadota bacterium
CGCGATGCACGAAGTAATGGCTTTCGATGCGGCTGAAGGCGCGGGCATAGGCGCCGTCGGGGCCCGCCCCGCCGCCGCCGCGCAGGGTGGCGCAGCTCGCCTCCCACCCCGCCCAGAGGCGGGCGAAGCGCGTCTGCTCCATCAGATCGGTGGAGGTGAGCCGTTCGTGATAGGCGGCGATGAGGTCGCCGCGCTCCGCCTCGGGAATGGCGTCGCGGAACCGCGCCCAGGCATCGGGACGGAAGGCGCCTGCGCCGCCGCCGTAGAACCAGTCGAGCTCGCGCCGGGTCATCATGAAGACGCCGCGCAGGATCAGGCCCAGGGCGCGGTCGGGATGCTTTTGCGCGTAGAGCAGCGCCAGGGTCGCGCCCCAGCTGCCGCCGAAGACCCACCAGCGATCGATCTGCAGACGCTGGCGAATGCGCTCGATATCGTCGACCAGCCGCCAGGTGTCGTTCTCGGCCAGCGAGGAATGCGGCCGCGAGCGGCCGCAGCCACGCTGATCGAAGAGGATGACGCGGTAATGTTCGGGGTCGAAGAAGCGACGCATGCCGGGCGAACAGCCGCCGCCTGGACCGCCATGCAGGACCACCACGGGCGTGCCGCGGGGGGCGCCGCACTGCTCCACATAGAGGTCGTGGCCCCCGGGAACCTCCAGACGCATGCGCGCGAAAGGCTCGATGGCGGGGTAGAGGGCCTCGCGGGCCGCGCGCTCCTGCTCGCTTTCACGCATGGGCGATGTATGGCATAGCCTCGGCCGACCGCAAGAACCCGGGAGCGCGGCGATGCAGGCCTCCGACCAAGGCGCCATGGCGGCGGCGGCGCCCCAGGCGGGCCCGACGGGCCGCGTGGACGCCGCAGAGATCGCGAAATTCGAGGCGATGGCCGACGAATGGTGGGATTCGAACGGCAAGTTTCGGCCGCTGCACCAGCTCAATCCGTGCCGCCTGGGCTACATCGGCGCGCAGATCGCCGCGGAATTCGCACGGGACCTGAACGCGCCGCGCCCGTTCGAGGGGCTGCGCCTGCTCGACATAGGCTGCGGCGGCGGGCTGCTGTGCGAGCCAATGGCCCGGCTGGGGGCCGAGGTCGTGGGCATCGATCCTGCGGAGCGGAACCTGCCCGTGGCGCGGCTGCATGCGGAGCGGTCGGGCCTGCGCATCGACTACCGCGCGACCACGGCCGAGGCGCTGGTCGAGGCGGGCGAGACCTTCGACGTGGTGCTGTGCATGGAGGTGGTGGAGCATGTGCCAGACCCCGCCGCCTTCATCGCCGCCGGCGCGGCGCTGCTGCGGCCCGGCGGAGCGATGGTCGCGAGCACCCTGAACCGCACGCCCAAGGCCTGGGCGTTGGCCGTCGTCGCGGCCGAGCGCGTTCTGCGCTGGCTGCCGCCGGGCACCCATGACTACGAGAAGTTCGTCACGCCCGACGAGCTGAAGGCCCATGCCGAGGCGGCGGGGTTGGAGATGGTGGACCGCAAGGGCTTCGTCTTCGATCCGCTGCGATGGGAGTGGCGCGTGCACCCGACCGATCTGAGCGTGAACTACGTCTCGACCTCGGTGAAGCCGGACTGAGCGGCAGGGGACCTGGCGGAGCGCTGACGCGCGCGAGACACCGCCCCCCTCCCTGTCCCTCCCCCTGCAGGGGGAGGGGACGCCAGCGGGCGGGTTTTGCGGAACTTGCCGCGTTGGTCCTGGAGTTTTCGAAGACGCGATTCTGCTGAGAAGGCCGGCAAGGGCCGGCCTCTGGCGAGCGTTCGCCGAGTCGTCGAAAGCCTCAAGGCCGAGCCGCGCTTCGCGCGGTCGCTGCGCCTTCGGCTTGCGAGCCTTGACCCTTTCGACGACTCGGCTTGTCCAGGCCTCCTCGGTCTGCGCAGGCGGGAGGTCGGGCGGCGTCTCGCCCCGGACTTGATCCGGGGCCGCCTCGGGGCGGAGGCCGGGGGGGACCGGGCTCAGATCAGCGTCACGCCGTAAGCCGCGAAATCCTCCAACGCCTCCTGCAGCGAGCCGTCATGGTCGATCGCGCGGCACGCCGAGCGGTCGACCGACGCGCGGAACCCCAGGCGCGCCGCATCCACGGCCGACCAGCGCACGCAGAAATCCAACGCCAGGCCCACGCACACCACCTCGTCCACGCCGCGTTCGCGCAGGAACCCTTCAAGGCCGGTGCGCGTGACGCGGTCGTTCTCGAAGAACGCGGAATAGCTGTCGATGGCGGGGTGGCGCCCCTTGCGGATCACCAGATCCGCGCGGGCCGCGTCGAGCATCGGGTGGAACGCGGCGCCCGGCGTGCCTTCGACGCAATGGTCGGGCCACAAACGCTCCAGACCGCCGGCGCCCTCCGCCAGACTCAGTTCCGCCGCGCCGCGGGCGGAGGCGAAGGAGGCGTGGCCGGGCGGATGGTAATCCTGCGTCAGCACCCGGATCGGGAAGCGCGCGGCATCG
Organism: Pseudomonadota bacterium; assembly: GCA_039816075.1. Lineage (GTDB taxonomy): Bacteria > Pseudomonadota > Alphaproteobacteria > Rhodobacterales > Rhodobacteraceae > Albimonas. The sequence continues at coordinate 2,445 of JBCBYE010000525.1, forward strand.
GCCAGAAGGGCGTTGCAGCGGCCGACGATCTCGGCCCCGCCCTCGACGGCGAGCGAGCCGCCCGGGCAGAAATCGTTCTGGACGTCGACGACGATGAGGGCGCAGGTCATGGCGCGAAGGCTCCTTGCAGGGCGGCGGGCGGACGGATGCGGACCGCGATCCGCGCCCGGGCTGGGGGCGTCGGGTCCCGCCTCAGAACAACACGTCGCCGGCGTCGAACTCCGACCGGTCGACGTTCTTGAGCACGATCTCGTCGCCGCGGCGGCCGTAGCCGATCAGCAGGTTGTCGCCCCGCTGCGTCAGATCGAGATCCGAGAAGGAGTCGGCGCCGTTCGCGAACTTCAGCTTGTCGCGGCCGACCTCGAAATCGACGATCCGATCCTCGTCCGAACCGACGTTGAAGCGGAACTCGTCGCGGCCCTTGCCGCCGATCAGGCGGTCGTTGCCGCGGCCGCCGACGATCACGTCGGACCCCGCGCCGCCCTTGACCGCGTCGTCGCCGCGTTCGCCCTTGAGCACGTCGGCGCCGTTGTCGCCCTCGATCCGGTCGGCGCCGGCGCGGCCGCGGATCTTGTCGGCGCCGTCGTAGCCGCGGATCGCGTCGCCGCGCGACGAGCCCACCACGTCGTCGCTGCGGCTCATCACCGACCGCGTCACCTCGCCGAACGGCGTGGACCCGTCGATGCGCAGCGGCGACAGGTTCAGGCCGCGCACGTTCCAGGCCAGATCGCCGCCCTCCTCGAACGCGCTGACGGAGCGGATCGAGCCGCGCCAGTTGTTGTCTTCGGGCACGCCGGGGAAGTTGAAGTCGCCGTAAAAGCGCAGGGTCAGCCCGTCATACGTGCCGCCCACGAGGCCGTCGTTGATGCGGACGTGCTCGAGCAGCTGCGTATCGACCGACTTGTTGTCGAAGGCGGAAAAGGCGCGGATGCGGACCATGGCGCTGTCGGTTCTCCCCAAGGATGCCGCCGGACAAGGCGGCGCGCGAGCGCCCGCGGCGGGCCTCTTGGGAGCCTAGGACGCGGCGCAGGCGGGCTCAAGCGGCGGCGGGCCGGCGCAGCGTTCGACGAGGGCCTGCGGATGGGGCCGCGCGACGGGGCCGCTTGACCGGGCCGCGCGACGGGGCCGC
>JBCBYE010000192.1:0-7344 GCA_039816075.1 Pseudomonadota bacterium
CTCGACCAGCGCCCGACGGCCCATGGCGGCGTCCACCGCGCGGGTGACGGCCGACTTGTCGACGACCGGCGCGCGCAGCAGTTCCGCCGCCGCCTTGTCGAGCATCAGGTCGCGCACGGTCCTCTCGCCGACCTCGTTCTGCACAAGCTCTTCGTCGCTCAGCGAAGCGCGCTGAATCGCCAGGAACAGCAGGATCACCAGCGGCAGCAGGTCGATGGAGACGCCCACGGCCCAGAACGGCGCCAACTGGCCGGCTTCGTTGCGCACCGCGCCGAACGGGCTCAGGCGTTCGATCCGAGGCAGCGCCTCGGGCGCCTCCGGAGCGGCCCGGTCGAGGTCCCGCGCCATGCGGTCGGCCTCGCGCTGCAGCTCGTCGCGGATCGCATCGACCGCGGCCTGCTGGCGCGCGCGGCTAGCGGCGGATCTCGCGGTCAGGGCATAGCGCCCGGCGATGTTCGGGAGCGCGGCATAGGCGTCGCGCAGGACGTCGAAGCTGCGCGCGGGGTCGACCCCGGCGAGCGCCCGGCGCAGCTGATCGAGCAGCGCCGAGATCGCCGCGTGCTTGTCGTGGGCCTCCAGCCCGCCGGCGGCGACGGCGCGCATGCGCTCGAGCAGAGCGCCGACCTCGGCCTCGGCGCCTGCCGAGGCGGCCCGAGCGGTGTCGGCTTGCCTCCGCATCAACGCATCCAGCTCGGCCGCCACCGCGCGCAGGGTGAAGCAGACCGTGCCCTCTCCGCTGGCGCCCGTCCGGCTGCCGTCCCCGCTGCACTCGTCGAGAGCGTCCTCGGCGTACCGCGCGGCCAGCTGCTCGACGCGCGGCGCGAAGCGATCCACCGCGCGCCCGACTTCGATCCGCACCCCGGCGGCCTCGGCGATGTCCTCGATCTGGCGGCTGAAGCCGATCTCGATCGCCTGATCGCCCGCCAGTCCGGCGACGTTGGGCCAGCTGCTCATGCCGATGATCAGAGGCAGCGCGAGCGCGACGGGCCCGGCGACCGCCGCCAGCGGCGCGCCGCGGCGGAAGTTGGCGACGGCCCGAAAGGCCCAGCGCCAGAACTGGTGGATGCCCAGCGCGACGGCGAGGGCCGCGAAGCCCAACGCGACCTCGCCGATCCAGGTGTCGACCGCGAAGCTCGCGTCGAAGCCGACATAGGTCATCAGCCCGCTGATCGCGCTGGTCGACAAAAGGCAGGCCGCCGTAGAGCGGTCGAGGCTCAAGGTCGTGGGAGAGTGGGACATGGGCTCGATCTCCTTGCAGGAAGGTCGAACCGAACCTGTGCGGGCGGCGGCGAGTCGCGCCTCGCCGCCGCCTCGCGGACGCGACGATCAGGTCGCGTCCAGGATGTCGCCCGGCTGGCGGCTCCAGTCGTCGCGGGCCTCGAAGGCGGCGCCCTGGCCGGCGCGGCCGTGGTTGCGGACGACCTCGAGGCAAGCGTTGAGCCGCGCCTGGATGCGCCGCGCGGCCGACTTGCCGAAGATCGTCATGATGTCGTTGCGCTGGTCGAAATGGTCCAGCGACAAGTGGCAGGACTTGTTGAGATAGGACTTCGGCATCGGGAACCACCAGCGGCGGCCCCACTTGCGCTTGATGAACTCCAGGCGCTCGGTCTCGATCTTCTCCTTGTCGTGGTCGATCAAGGAAAAGCGGATCGGCAGGTCGAGCGGAAAGAGCCGGGTCTTGAGCGCGCCGCGGATCTCCACGCCTTCCGTGGAAATCCGCAGAACCCGTTCGCTCTTGAAGAGTTGGCCGAGGCCGAGACGCGTCGCCGTCGGCGCCAGGAACGGGGCCGCGGCGGCCACGGCCCAGCCGAGCGGCTCGAGGCGCGGCAAGGCGGTGGCGAGCCACCAGACCTCGGCTCCGAAGAACACGACGCCGGACAGAAGACCCAGGCGATGCGCGGCCTTGGCGGCGAACGGCGTCAGCGCCCGGGCGGTGACGACGAAGACCGGCGCGCCTTCGGCGTCTGTCAGCTGGCGCGTGGCGGGGCTGCCCTTGAAGGGCGATGGAGCGTTGGTGGCGAACATGGGTGCCTCTCTTCGGCGTTGCAGAGGCCGGAACAATCGCTGCGAGGCGGCGCGCGGCGCCTCGCAACGACCTCGGCTCGTCACCTCGCCTCGTCGATCTGGAAGATTCGCTCCTCGGACAGGCTTCGCGCCGCATGGACGTGCTGGATCGGCAGGTCATGGCGGCGGACGGCGTCGCGCACCGCGGCCCTGATCCGCTCGACGACGATCCCCTCCTCGTCCGGCATCAAGGACAGCGTGTAGGCGGCGACCAGATCCCGCTCCAGCGGACCGGAGTAGTCTCCATCCTCCGAGCCCGGCGTCCAGCCGCCGAGGGCGTCGACGCGCGTGACCCCGCCGACAAGCCGCGTGAACGCGTCGTCGAGACCTTCCACGAAGACCTTCCAAACGTCGTCGGCGACGCGCATTCGGTCGGCGCCGATCATGATCGAATAGACGATGCGGAGCCTTGGGTCGCGGCGGCTCCCCAAAGCTCCAAGGCCCGCGATCAGGCAATGGTCGGCAAGACTCATCGGACATCTCCTTCTCTGCGCGCGATCGGTTCGACTGCGCTGGGGGGAGATGCCGGCGCCGCGCCGTATCTTGCCTCGCGTGCGCCTCTCTGGCTTGCTCGGACCATTGGGCATCGAGGCGCTGATGAAGATCACCGAAGGCTGGCAGCTCAACAGGATGCGACGCGCGCTGCGCGTGATCGCCGAGCATGCCGAACGCTATGCGCAGCCCAATCCCGATCTGATCGAAAAGGGCACGAACAACGCCTGGCTCGGGATTCTCGAAGCGATCCAAGATCATTCGGGCGTCGATATGGGGGACTTCGAGCGCCTGCGTCAGTTCGCGATGGGCTTCCCCGACGGCACCAAACCCGAAGGGCGTCATTGGCCGAGGATCGGTTCCGCGGCGCGACGTCGGGCCATCGCGGACTTCCTTGTCGATCCGGACGCCTCGGTCGCGCCGCTCAAGCCCGTCGAGCTGCAGACGTTCGCGCCGAACGTTCAGGCCCCTCTCGCGTTGCTGGAGTTCCTCGAGACCGCCGTTCTCGGCGATCGCGCGATCGAGGCCGGCCAGCTGGAGGGACACTACCTGTCCGATGCGGAAGAAGGCGATGTTCTGGTGCGCCGTCGCCTGACCTTGGAGCGCCCCGTGGAGACCGACGGGCTTTTGCAGGCGGTGATGATCGAGGAATGCTTCGACGCCGAAGCGCCCGACGAGACGCCTGATCAGATCGCCCGCTTCGCCGGCTGGGCCGTGATCTCCCGCGAGGACGTGGTGCATCTCTTCCTCAAACACGCCGAGCAGAGTTCGAACTGCGCCTTCATGTCGATCGCCGTCGACGACGATGCGTTCGACGGAGCGGCCGTGATGCGCATCGCTTTCGTCCGCCAGGACGTACCGCTGGTGTTCAGCGACCCTCAGCTTGAAGATGGGCCGGAGGAGGCACGCCTCGCCGCCGAACTTGCGCCGCTGATCTGCGTCTTCAACCGGGTTGGAAAGAATTCTTGAGTGATTTAATCAGAAATGCTATGCTGAAGAAACACCAACGAGAATGGCGGGCGTACCGCCGATCGCGTTCGGCCGCACCGACAAGCTCGAGGCTTGACGACGCGGCCGCGGAGCCTCAGCGCAGCTTGGCCCTGCAAGGACGAGCCGGCGACTTCGCCGAGCGGCTTCAAGCGGCTGTGCGAGGGGCCTCCGACCGAAGCGATCACGACGCGCCGCCAGCCCGAGAGGTCATGGACGAGGACGACGTACAAAGGTTCGAAGCAGGAATGGAGTTCTTGGCCGCAGCTCAGCGCGGCGCGGCGTCCAAGCTCGCCCGTCTGTCGGAGAGCGGCGCAGACGCCAACTTCGTGCATCCCATCACTGGAAACGCCGCCCTGCACGACATCGCGCGCTCGGGCAGCCGACGTCTGTTCAAGGCGTTTCTTCGAGCCGACGACATCGACTTCCTCAAGACGGATCGCGACGGCCGTCTGGCCTCGTCCATCTGCTCGGCATTCAACAACGACGCCGTCATGGCGCGCTTCCTGAGACTGAAAGAGCGGCGCCAGGCCGAAGCCTCCGGCCTCGACTACGCTGAACTCGCCAAGACCTGACGCATTCGTCACGTCTAGAGGGATCTGCAATGAATGATGACCGTCTGGCCTTTGCTAGAGACCTGGCTCAGCACGTCGGGGCGTTTGCGCTGGAATGTTTCCTCGCAGGTCCGAAGGACGTGGCGTCCAAGGCCCCGGGCGACTTGGTCACGGAGGTGGATCGCGAGGTCGAACGACGATGCCGCGACGCGATCGGCTCGGCATATCCCCGCGATGCGGTTCTCGGAGAGGAGTTCGGCGGACGTCTGCTGGAGAACACGTGGGTGATCGACCCGATCGATGGAACGCAGAACTTCACCCTAGGCGTGCCCTTCTGGTGCATCTCGATCGGGTTCCTCATCGACGGCGCCCCAGTGCTCGGCGTCGTGCACGACCCCCTTCATCAGGAAACCTTCTGGGCGCTCGAAGGGCGTGGCGCCTTCTGCAACGCTGCAGCGATCACGCCGAGCGATCGCACGGCGTTCTCCGGCGCCACGATCGGCTTCGGACTGGCCGCGCATCGCGATGCCGGTTCCACGCTGGCGCTTCTCGCGCAACTGTCGACGGCTCAGGCGTCGGTCCGCGGCCAGGGCGCGGGCGCACTTTCCTTGTGTCATGTGGCTTGCGGACGACTGGACGGGTTCTTCGAAGAGCGGATACATCTTTGGGACGTGGCGGCGGCGCTCGTGCTGCTTCGAGAAGCGGGCGGCAAAGCACGCTTCGCCATCGACGCCGACGCGCCGCAACGCGCCGCGCCGGTCCATGCGCTCGCCCCAGGCTTGGGCCGAAGCGTGCGATCGGTTCTTGACCGAGCCACACTGGAGGCTTTCGGCATCGACCCGGCGCCATGACCGAGACCTCGTCCCGTCCAACGAGTTCGATGCTGCAACGGACCTATTCGGGCCTGCTTGACGATTCCCTTCTGCGCTGGTCGCCGGACGTGATCGGTGAGCGGTTTTTCAACAAGATGATCGTCAAGACGCTCTTCTTCGGCGGCGGCCTCTACCTGAACGACGGCTATCTGGTGAACCATCCGGTCGCGCGTCGGCACTTGATGCGCGATGGAAGTCTGCTGCGGGTTCTACTCGCCACCAACTTCATCCGCATCCTCACGCGCACCGGCTCGGCGGAGGAGCTCATCGAGATGCCCGCGACCATGGCGCGCTCCGGCAACGCGTCGTTCGTCGAGCTGACCCGTTCGGCGGAGTGGGACGCGTTCCGCCCCGTCTATGCCCGGTTGAGCGAAACCGCGTTCTACAACGGCAATCCCCGCGCCTGGCCGAACTACGACATGTCGATCGGATACTCGAAGCTGATCGGCCGCATCTTCGATGAGCCTCCAAGCCGCCTGGGCTTCGCGCTGATCACGCATGACGACCTGCAGCGCCTGCGGGACGCGTTCGTCGGCAGGAAGCCGGAGACCGGCAACAGCCGATTCAAGTTCGAGGAGGCCTGCAGGGACGTTTTGGGCGACGCGCCCGATGCTCGGCCTCGCGTCGCCGAAGCCATGGCCGTCGGCAATCAGGCCTATCACTACAACTTCGGGCTCGCGCTCACGGCCGACGAGGACGATGCCATCGCCGTCGACACGACGGTCGGCGCGGCCTTCGACGAGCTGCTTCAAACCCGTTCCATCGAGCGCGGCCAGCTCGACAACATCCCCCTCATCCGCGTGCCCGACGAGATCCCGCTCGACGACGGCGAGGTGTTCTGGCCCTTCGCGGATCCGGCCAGCGAGGTCTCAACCGCCAAGCGCGACTATCTCGGCGCGCTCGATCGGTTGCTCGCGGAAGACGTGAGAGATCTCGCAGCGCTCGCCGCCGAGGTTCAGGACGCGACCGACCTCTACATAGACCGACTGCGAGGGCTGTTCAGAGCCAAGTTCGGCGACATCGCCTTCGTGATCGAAGCCGAAGCCGGCGTGACCTTCGCGACCGGCGCCTTGGCCGGCGGCATGGACGACGCCGTCGCCACCGCGGCTCCGACGGCCGGGCTGGCCATCAAACTGCAGGCCGCACGCATGGCGCAAACGAGAGACTTCCTGGTCGAGCGCTTCCGCCTCGTCGATGCAACGGACGCCTTCAACCCGAGCCGCGACGACATCATCCGCCTCGGCGAGATCCGACCGCAGCTCACCTCGCTGGCCTTCGACGAAACCGCCGCCAGGCGCTTCGTCGAGGACGTGCCGCCCTTGCGCTAGATCATCAAGTCCACCGGATCTATCCCTTCTGGACGTTCCATGATCGGTTTCCATCGTTCGTGCGGTGGCGGTATCGTCCGATCAAGCTCGGCCAGCAGCTCGGATTGGATCAGCTGGGATGGACACCTTTTGGGTGACCAGGTGACGCCACGACAACTCAATGAAAAACGTTGACAGCGGCAACTCGGAAATGCAGATTTGTGATATGGAACAGTTTTTTGGCCAGTTCGTCAATGCTTTAGCTACGGCTCTCGCAAAATTGGTGCCGTCTGCAATTACAAATTTGGCTGCGTGGGCCTGGTCTATTTGGCCTTTCCGTAAGAGATCCGAAATCTCGACGGCGGAACCTCCGAATTACAACTCAGCGCAGGACGCACCAGAATATCAATTCCCAGAAAACTTGATAGACTTCTACAGATGAAATGCCGCATCGTCATCGAGCGGTACTCGAAGTATCGCTTCCAATATCAGGGGCATGCTTCCGCTTGAAAAGATAAAGTACCTCAGTGAATTAACGATATCTTTATCCATTTTCTTCAGCTTCTCATGATTGGCTATCATGACAGCTGTGTTTTCTTTTACCTCTGAAGCGCTGTGCAGCAAGTTTAGTGCATGCTCATGACAGTCTCGAATTAGCTTCGTTGCGACATGAAGCGCAATGCATTCGTTGATGGGGAATCTGTTGAGCTTGTCCTCGAGGATCGAGTTGCATTCCTCCGGGACAATTATGCGAAAAGGCTTCAGCTTCGTTATCCAGTAGCAAACGACACCCGCCTCTTTGTAGTAGTTCAGCCCGTTTGGAAGCGGAAAAATCTGATGGGCGCCAGATGCACGGACATGCACCTCGGAGAGGATGCTCAGACTTATGTCGATCTTTGCTTCCAGCCGCCTGCCACATCCCTCAGCACAGTGCGCACTGACGTTTTTGAGTGTTTCCCACTCAATCGAAAATTTAGACATTTAGGTCGCTTCAGATCTCGAGGAGCTTCTCAACAAGCTGGTCAACGTAGGTTCGTTCCAACTCGGAATCCTTTTCCAAGCCCTCAC
>JBCBYE010000642.1:0-2687 GCA_039816075.1 Pseudomonadota bacterium
CGATGATCTGCGGCGCATCCTGTTCGGACAGGGTCTCGGTGTTGACGATCAGCTCGGACTGACCGGCGGGGGTGAACACCCGGCCGATCACGCCCGAGCCGCTGCCGTCGCCGGCGGAAGCGGAGTTCTCCGAGTGCCACACCGCGACGAAGCTGCCGGCGTTCGCGCCCTGCAACGCCGCGACGTCGGACTGGTCCTGGTTGGAGCTGGTTTCGACGTTGACCTGGAACTCGCCCGAAGCGGCCGGCGCCAGCGCCGAGCCGTCCTGCGCGACCTGGTCCCCGTTCACGTCGTATCGCTGCGCGAACACCCCGACGGCGGAGCCGTCCAGGCCGTTGTTGTCGCTCCAGCTCACCAGGAAACCGCCGTCGGTCAGACCCGTGACGGCCGCGTCGAACTGGCTGTTGACGGTCGACGTGTTGACCAGAAACTCATCGGTCGCGCCGCTGGCCAGGGCCGAGCCGTCGCGCGCCACAGGGTTGCCCAGCGCGTCGAAGCGCTGGCCGTAGACGCCGTCCCCGCTGCCGTCCTGGCCATTGCTGTCCCAGACGATCACGAAGCCGCCGTCGTTCAGCGTGGCGATGGCCGGCCTGTCCTGGTTGCCCGCGGTTTCGGTGTTGGCCTGCCGCTCGCCGCCCAAGGGCACGGCCGCATCGACCGTCGGCGTGATGGTCAACGTCACCAGAACCGGAACGGAGGCCCCGCCGTCGCCATCGGTCAGCTGCAGCCGAAGCTGACGCAGCGCCAGCGGATCGTCGGAGACGTTGCGGTAGGTGAGGTTCTCCACCAGCAGCTCGACGATCTCGGCCGTCGCGTTGGCGTTCAGGGCCAGCTCGAACGGCTGACCGCCCTGTCCGTCCTGCACGATGGTCGCCACGACCATGCCGTCTACCGACACGTCCGCGCCGTTGATCGACAGACGCGGACCCTGGCGCAGGCCCAGCACGTCCTGCGTCAGATCGTCGGGCGGATTGATCTGGTCGATCAGCGGCGCCGAGGAGATGACGTTCGACACCAGCAGGGAGCCGCCGTCGAAATCGGCGCTGTCGATGTCCGACACGGCGGCCGCGCCGTTGGCGTCGATCAGCTGCGGAATGCCGTTGAGCAGGTTCTCGTCATAGGCGACCGCCTCGTTCACGCCGTCGAGGACCGGATCGCCCCCGGCCCCGAAATCGGCCGGTTCGCCGAAGAGGCGATGGAAGATGCCCGAACCGGACCCGTCGCCGGCGGGGTCGGAGTCGTTCGATTGCCAAGCGGCGACGTAGTTGCCGTCGCCCAGGCTTGCGATGGCCCCGTTGTTCTGGGTCGACGAGACTTCCTGATTGACCTGGACGCGCCCGTCCTGACGCGCGCCGTCGGCGTCGTAGGTCTGGGTGAAGACGCCCGTCCCGCTGCCGTCCGTGCCGTTGCTGTCCTCGAAGATGACGGTGAAGCCGCCGTCGGGACCGGCGACGACCTGGGGATTGGTCTGGGTGCCGTTGACGATCTCGTTGACCAGGAACTCTTCGCCGACGCGCGCGCCCGACGCGTCGAAGCGTTGTCCATAGACGCCGTTCGACGTGGTGAACCCGAAGTCGTCGTTGAACTGCGAGCTGTAGACGACCACGAAGCCGCCGTTCGACAGCGCCGCGACCGAAGGCGAATCCTGCGAGAAGCGCTCGCGCGAGTTGATCTGGAAGACGTCGCCGATCAGCGTGCCGTTGCCGGCCACGAGCTGGCCGAAAACGCCGTTGCTGGTGGCGATGCCGGTGTCGTTCGCCTCCAGACCCGACGCCTGGAAGACCACCACCATGGGCCCGGCGATCAGCGTCGCCACGTCGGGGTTCGTGAAGGCGATGTCGGCGGGCGAGTCGATCTCGAACTCGGTGAACACCGTGCCGCCGGCGTCGTTGTAGCGCTGGCCGACGATGGTGCGCTGGAAGGGCGACTGATCGTCGTTGGATTCCCGAACGATGACGAAATCGCCGTTCGTGCGCGTTGCGATGGCGGCGTTGAACTGTCTGCCGCCCGACGAGTCGACGAAGATCTCCGTCCCCACGGGCTGATAGGCCGCGTCGTAGACCTGCGCGTAGATCTGCGTGCTGCTCTCGTCCTGACCGGAATTGTCCTGCCAGGTGGTCACGAAGCCGCCCGTGGCCAGCCCCATGACCTCGGCGTTCTGCTGGGAGACGGTCGTGTTGGTGTTGACCAGGAACTCGCCGCCCACCGGCGCGCCCGAGATGTCGTAGACCTGCCCGAACACCCCGTCCGAGCCGTCGCCCGTCGCATCCTGGTTGTTCGACGTCCAGACCACCACGTAGCCGTTGGGATCGCCGGTGACGGGATCGTACAGCGTGCCGACCGACGGATCGGTCTGCTCGCCGGCGGTGAAGCTGTTGGTCTGAACCTCGTCGTCGACCGCGCCGAACGCGTCCTGTTCGCGCGTGATCGTCACGTCGGTGACCTGGCGCAGCGTGCCGCCATCGCCGTCGGTCAGGGTCAGCGCGATCAGGCGCGCCGTTTCCGGATCGTCCGAGGCGTTGCCGTAGCCCAGGCTTTCCAACAGCGCTTCCATCGCCGTGGCGTCCGCCGCGGCGTTGAGCGCGATCGCGAATTCCGCCCCGTCGACGCCGTCCGAGACGATCGTGCCGATGGCCGTGCCGTTGAAAAGCCTGGGCTACGGCAACGCCGCGGACGATCCGGACACG
>JBCBYE010000284.1:0-5997 GCA_039816075.1 Pseudomonadota bacterium
ATTTTCGCGACAACGGCATGCACGCGCTGATCATCTACGACGACCTGTCCAAGCAGGCTGTCGCCTACCGCCAGATGTCGCTGCTGCTGCGCCGTCCGCCGGGGCGCGAGGCCTATCCGGGCGACGTGTTCTACCTTCACTCCCGCCTGCTTGAGCGCGCGGCGAAGATGAACGAGGATTTCGGGGCCGGCTCCATGACCGCGCTGCCGATCATCGAGACGCAGGCCGGCGACGTCTCGGCCTTCATCCCGACCAACGTGATCTCGATCACCGACGGCCAGATCTTCCTTGAGACCGAGCTGTTCTATCAGGGCGTCCGCCCGGCGGTGAACACCGGCCTGTCGGTCAGCCGCGTCGGCTCCGCCGCCCAGACCAAGGCGATGAAGTCGGTGGCCGGCTCGATCAAGCTGGAACTGGCCCAGTATCGCGAGATGGCGGCCTTCGCTCAGTTCGGCTCGGACCTCGACGCCGCGACGCAGCGCCTGCTGAACCGCGGCGCGCGCCTGACCGAGCTGCTGAAGCAGTCGCAGTACTCGCCGCTGACGAATGCCGAACAGGTGTGCGTCATCTTCGCGGGCACCAACGGCTTCGTCGACGACGTGCCCGTGGGCGACGTCACCCGCTTCGAGGCCGGCCTGCTGTCGCACCTGCGCACCAAGCACCAGGCGCTTCTGGACGACATCGAAACCAACGACCAGAAGATCGCCGGGGCAGTGGCCGACAAGATCAAGGGCGCGATCGAGGAGTTCAAGAAGGGCTTCGCCTGAAGCCCTTCCCTCCCCGTGACGCGGACCTGACCAGAGGGACGGCATGCCCAGCCTCAAGGACCTGAAGAACCGGATCAACTCGGTCAAATCGACCCGGAAGATCACCAAGGCCATGCAGATGGTCGCCGCCGCCAAGCTGCGCCGCGCGCAGGAATCGGCGGAGGCCGCGCGCCCCTATGCGGAGCGTCTGGATGCCGTGCTCGGCCGCCTGGCCGAGGGCGCGAACCCAGACACCGCGCCCAAGCTGATGTCGGGAACCGGCGCCGATCAGACGCATCTTCTGATCGTCGCGACGTCCGAACGCGGGCTGTGCGGCGGCTTCAACTCCACCATCGTGCGCCTGGCGCGGCTCAAGATTCAGGAGCTTCTGGCCGCCGGCAAGACGGTCAAGATCCTGACCGTCGGCCGCAAGGGGCGCGAGCAGCTGAATCGCGACTACCGCGACCTGATGGTGGATCACGTCGACCTGTCGAACCTCAAGCGCGTCGACTACGCCTCGGCTCAGGCCATCGCGCAGGACGTGCTGACCCGCTTCGCAGAGGGCGAGTTCGACGTCGCCACGCTGTTCTTCAACCGCTTCAAGTCGGTGATCAGCCAGATCCCGACCGCTCAGCAGATCGTGCCCGCCCAGTTCGGCGGGACCGAGGATGGGGCCGAGGCGGCGGACGACAAGGCGTCGGTGCTCTACGAATACGAGCCGGAAGAGGATGCGATCCTCGCGGACCTGCTGCCGCGCGCCATCGCCACGCAGATCTTCACCGCGCTTCTGGAAAACGCCGCGTCGGAGCAGGGCGCGCGCATGTCCGCCATGGACAACGCGACCCGCAACGCCGGCGACCTGATCGATCGACTGACGCTGGAGTACAACCGCTCCCGCCAGGCGGCGATCACGACCGAGCTCATCGAAATCATCGCGGGCGCGGAAGCGCTCTAAGGGACGGAGACCATCATGGCCAACGGCAAGATCACGCAGGTCATCGGCGCCGTCGTCGACGTGCAGTTCGATGACGGCCTGCCGGCGATCCTCAACGCGCTTGAAACGGACAACGGCGGTCAGCGCCTGGTCCTCGAGGTCGCTCAGCACTTGGGCGAGAACACCGTGCGCACCATCGCCATGGACTCGACCGAGGGTCTGGTGCGCGGCCAGCCGGTCAGCGACACCGGCTCCGCCATCTCGGTGCCCGTGGGCGACGCCACGCTGGGCCGCATCATGAACGTCGTGGGCGATCCCATCGACGAGCGCGGGCCGGTCGAGGCCGACGAGACGCGCGCCATCCACCAGGAGGCGCCGGACTTCGCCGCGCAGTCCACCGAATCCGAGGTGCTGGTTACGGGCATCAAGGTCATCGACCTGCTGGCCCCCTACGCCAAGGGCGGCAAGATCGGCCTGTTCGGCGGCGCGGGCGTGGGCAAGACCGTGTTGATCCAGGAGCTGATCAACAACATCGCCAAGGTGCACTCCGGCTACTCGGTGTTCGCCGGCGTGGGCGAGCGTACGCGCGAGGGCAACGATCTCTACTACGAATTCATCGAGTCGGGCGTCATCAACATCGACAACCTGACCGAGTCCAAGGTGGCCCTGGTCTACGGCCAGATGAACGAGCCGCCGGGCGCCCGCGCCCGCGTCGCCCTGACCGGCCTGACCATCGCCGAGCAGTTCCGCGACGCCTCGGGCACGGACGTGCTGTTCTTCGTGGACAACATCTTCCGCTTCACCCAGGCGGGGTCCGAGGTGTCGGCGCTTCTGGGCCGCATCCCCTCGGCCGTGGGCTATCAGCCGACGCTGGCCACCGACATGGGCTCGATGCAGGAGCGGATCACCTCGACCAAGGCCGGCTCGATCACCTCCGTGCAGGCGATCTACGTGCCCGCGGACGATCTGACCGACCCCGCGCCGGCCACGTCCTTCGCCCACCTCGACGCCACGACGGTTCTGTCGCGCGCCATCTCCGAGCTGGGCATCTACCCGGCCGTGGATCCGCTCGACTCGACGTCGCGCCTGCTCGACCCCGCCGTCATCGGCGACGAGCACTACGCCGTGGCCCGCGAGGTGCAGGAGACGCTGCAGCGCTACAAGGCCCTGCAGGACATCATCGCGATCCTCGGCATGGACGAGCTGTCGGAAGAGGACAAGCTGACCGTGCAGCGGGCGCGCAAGATCCAGCGCTTCCTCAGCCAGCCCTTCGACGTGGCCGAGGTCTTCACCGGCTCGCCGGGCGTGCAGGTGCCGCTCGAAAAGACCATCGACAGCTTCAAGCGCGTCTGCGCCGGCGAGTTTGACCACCTGCCCGAGGCCGCCTTCTACATGGTCGGCGACATCGACCAGGTGATCGCCAAGGCCCAGAAGCTGGCCGCCGAAGCCGCTTGATCGGGAGCATCGCGATGCCCTTCGCCTACGACCTCGTCTCGCCGGAGCGGATGCTCGCATCCGGCGAGGCCGACAGCGTCCAGATCCCGGGCGCCGAAGGCGACCTCACGGCCATGCCGAACCACGCGCCCTTCCTCACGACGCTGCGGCCGGGCGTGATTTCCGTACGCTCCGGCTCGGACTCCACAGACTACGTGGTGACCGGCGGCTTCGCCGAGATCAGCGCCGAAAGCGCCTCGGTCCTCGCCGAAGAGGCGGTGACGACCGACGAGGCGACCGACGACTGGTTCGCCGCCAAGATCGCCGCCGCCGAGGCCGCGCTGGAAATCGCCGTGGGCGAGGAGGCCAAGATCATCGCCGCCCAGCGCATCAACGATTTCCGGTTTCTGCAGAGCCGCATGACCGCGTAGTTAGGCGCCGGTATTCGAACATGACGAAAGCCCCGCGCCGATGGCGCGGGGCTTTTGCATCTTGAACGGTCGTGAAACGCTGCTCCGCAGACTGAGCGCCGGATCGCCCGAAGCTCCGTCAGTCGAAGACGTGAGCGAAGTCGTCCAGCACCCGCCGATACGTGACGCGCTTGAACGGTACGATGTGGTCCAGCACCTGGTCTCGCGGCGACCAGCGCCAGGCGCTGAACTCCGGATGCTCGGTCGCGATGTTGATCTCCGCGTCCTCGCCTAGAAAACGCAGCGCGAACCAGCGCTGGGTCTGTCCGCGGTATCGGCCCTTCCACAGCTTGGGGATCAGATCCCGCGGCAGCTCGTAGGGGATCCATTCCGTCCCCTCCGCCAGCAGGGTCACGCGGTCCCGCGCGATCCCGGTCTCTTCGCCCAGCTCCCGCAGCGCCGCCTCCAGCGGCGTCTCGCCCGGATCGATGCCGCCCTGCGGCATCTGCCAGGCGTCGGAGCGGAAATCGAGCCGCTGACCGACGAAGACCTCGTGCTGCGCGTTCAGGACCATCAGTCCGACGCAGGGTCGATAGGGCAGCCCCTCGACCTCCGCGTCGGTCAGCTCCTTGGGCGGGGCCTTGGCCATCGGCCCGCCCTCACTCCTGCGGCTGGTAGAGCGTCAGCGAGGTCAGCACGTCGATGGCATAGGCCAATTGCAGATCCTCGTTGCGCAGCTCGGCCGTCGCCTCGTGACGGGCGCGCTCCTCTTCGAACTGCCGGCGCTCGTCGTCGCTCAGCGACTGTTCGAGGCTGCCGCGCAGGTCGGCCTCGGACCGGGTGCGGCGCTCTTCCTCCTCGCCCGTCTCCAGCCGGCGCTGTTCGATCAGGATGTCCGGCTCGATGCCCAGCGACTGGATGGAGCGGCCCGACGGCGTGTAGTAGCGCGCCGTGGTCAGCCGCATGGCGCCCTTGCCCGACAGCGGCACGATGGTCTGGACCGACCCCTTGCCGAAGCTTTTGGCGCCCAGAACGATCGCGCGGCGATGGTCCTGCAGGGCGCCCGCGACGATCTCGGAGGCCGAGGCGGAGCCCTCGTTGATGATGACCACGATCGGCTTGCCCTCGGCCAGGTCGCCCGGCTCAGCGTTGTAGCGGTCGCTGTCCTCGGGGTCGCGGCCGCGCGTCGACACGATCTCGCCCTTGTCGAGGAAGGCGTCCGACACGGCGACCGCCTGGCTCAGCAGGCCGCCGGGATTGTTGCGCAGGTCGATGATCCAGCCCTTGACGTTCTCGGCCCCGCCGAGCTCCTCCGTCACGCGCTCCATCCCCGCCTTCATGTTGTCGTAGGTCTGCTCGGTGAAGGAGGTCAGGCGCACCACGCCGAAATCCCCCTCGGCCCTGGCGCGGGCGGCGCGGATCTTGATGTTGGCGCGGGTGATCGTGACGTCGAAGGGTTCGTCGCCGCCTTCGCGCACCACCGTGATGACGATGTCCGACCCGACCGGGCCGCGCATGCGGTCAACCGCCTCGGCCAGGGTCAGGCCCAGAACGCTTTCCCCATCGATATGGGTGACGTAATCGTTCGCCTGGATCCCGGCCTCGGCCGCCGGCGTCTCGTCGATGGGCGAGACGACCTTGACGAAGCCGTTCTCCATCGTGACCTCGATGCCCA
Organism: Pseudomonadota bacterium; assembly: GCA_039816075.1. Taxonomy (GTDB): domain Bacteria; phylum Pseudomonadota; class Alphaproteobacteria; order Rhodobacterales; family Rhodobacteraceae; genus Albimonas. The sequence goes on from JBCBYE010000284.1 coordinate 5,200, forward strand.
GGCCACCGAATTCGCCGCGCGTCTGCACGCGCATGTCGTCGAACGCGTCGGGCGGCAGGTAGCCGGAATGCGGGTCGAGATTGGTGAGCATGCCGTTGATGGCGTTCTCGATCAGCTCCCGCTCGTCGACCTCTTCCACATAGGCGGAGCGCACGCGCTCGAAGATGTCGCCGAAAAGATCGAGATACTCATAGGTCGTGCGCGCGTCGTTCTCCTGGGCGGAGAGGGGCGCCACGAACGGGGCCGTCGCGACGACCCCGGCCAGGGCGCCGCCGAGCGCGGCGAGGGCAAGCTTCTTCATGGGGCGGATGCCTCTTTCAGTCCAGCGAACCAGCGGGCGGGATCCTGAGCGGAGTCGCCCTGTCTGGCTTCCATATAGAACGTCGGAGGGGAGCCTGCCCCCTCCGAGGCCTCAGGTTCAACCGTGAATTCCGGACGCGTTGGCGCACGCACGCCGACGTGAGCCATCGGATCGCCCGGCCGCAGCGTCTCGCCGGCCTGCACATGCAGCGCATCGAGGTCGGTGAGGACCAGCAGACGACCCGGCGACAGCTCCAGCACCAGCGCCAGACCGCGATGCGGCAGCGGCCCGGCGGAGAGGACAGAGGCGAAGGCGGGCGCCCTCAGCAGGGCGCCCGGCGGAACCTCCACCCAAACGCCCGGGGTCGGGCGGCCGAAGGGGCCCGGCGCAAGGAACGGCGCGGCGAGCCGAGCGCCGTCCGGCAGCGTCAGCGCATGGGGGCCGGGCGGACGCGGCATGGGACGACGCAAGGTCCCGTCGCCCTCGCCCTCGCCCTC
>JBCBYE010000592.1:0-3007 GCA_039816075.1 Pseudomonadota bacterium
CGCTCTTCCGTCGACCAGTCGATGACGGTGATCTCGTCGCCTGCATTCTGCTCGGCCGCGATGGCGCGGTCCTGCAGATCCGCCTCACGCCGCATGGCGTCGTAGGCGGCCGAATACCAGACCTCCAGCGCGGTCTGCCCTTCTTCGCCCAGCCCATCCCAGACCCGCTTGTTCACGATGAACTGCAGCACGGCCATGGAGTGGATACCCGGATAGATCGGGTACTTCGCGACCTTGTACATGCCCGAGGCTTCGTTGTTGACGTGGGCCGAGGCGTCGGCCGCGTCGATCACGCCCTTTTCGAGGGCGGTGTAGACCTCGGAGAACGGCAGCGACACGGGCGCGGCGCCGGCGCGCTTGAAGACCTCGGCGGCGAGGCCCTCGGGGGAGCGGACCTTGACGCCCTCCATGTCCGCGACCGAGTTGATCGGCACGGTGGAGACGAAGGCCTCCTTGGAGTAGGGCCCGCAGCCGACCACGTGCACCTTGCCGTTGGTGTACTTGTCGTAGAGCTTTTGCAGGATCTCCTTGCCGCCGCCATGCATGCAGAAGGTGCGCACCTGGTCGACGGTGTCGTATCCGGCGATCAGGTCGCCGATGATGGCGAAGGCCGGGTCGCGGCCCGAGAAGTAGGAGACCGCGTTCAGGTCGCCGTCGAGGATGCCGTTGGCGACCGCGTCGATGGTCTCGCGGTGCGGAACGACGGCCTTGGTGGGCAGCACTTCGACGGATACCGCGCCGCCGGACATCATGGAGGCCTTGGGCCCCCACTCGTCGGTCATGAAGCGGTGGGCCCAGTCGCCGGCCTTGGACGAGGCCTGCAGCTTGAGCGTCTTGGCCTGGGCATCGGCCGCGGCCAGGCCGAGGCCCAGCACGGCGGCGCCGCCGACGGCGAAGACGGATTTGAAGAGGGAACGACGCAGCATTCCAAGCACCTCCCTAGTGCGATTGCGAATTCGACGGGCCCTGAGTTCGGCCTCTGTTCACAGGGGTAGCGCCCCTCGCGGCGCGGCGCAACAATGCTGCGCACGACGCGGCGTCGAACGAACGGTTTTTGCGCCGCGCCGCGCCCCCGTCAGACGGCGACGGAGTGCCGGGCGGCCCCGGTCTCCCGATAGGCGTCGAACGCCGCGGCCACGAGGCGCATCAGCGGTCGTCCGGGCTCGGTCAGCGCCACGTGATCCGGCTCCAGCGCCACGAAGCCCTCTTCGGCAAGCCGCTTGAGCGATGCGACGGCGTCTTCGGCCCAACGCTCCGGCGCGCCGTGGCGGCGGCCCAGCTCGGCCAGGTCGGCCTCGCCCCGGCACATCAGCGCCTCGATCACGTCGGCGCGCAGCAGGTCCTCGCCCTCGAAGGCATGTCCTCGCGCGATGGGCAGGCGCCCGTCCGCGATCTCGCGCGCCCAGGCGCCGGTCTCGGCCAGGTTCTGCACATGGCCCGACGGCGTGCGCCCGATGGCCGTGGACCCGAGACCCAGCAGCGTGCGCGCCGTGTCGGTGGTGTAGCCCTGGAAATTGCGCCGCAGACGCCCCTCGCGCGCCGCCGCCGTCAGCGGATCATGCGCCAGCGCGAAGTGATCGAGGCCGATGGCCTCGTAGCCGTAGCCGATCAACCGTTCCGCCGCCGCGGCGGCCTGGGCGACCCGTTCCGGCCCCGAGGGGAGGTCGGCCTCGTCGATCATGCGCTGCTTCTTGGCCATCCAGGGCACATGCGCGTAGCCGAACAGTGCCAGCCGATCCGGCCGCATGTCGTCGCACAGATCGATGGTGCGCAGCAGCGACTCGACGCTCTGCTTGGGCAGACCGTAGATCAGATCGAAGTTGATCGCTTCGACCCCGTTGGAGCGCAGACCGTTCACCGCCTTGCGCACCATGCCGGGGGGCTGAATTCGGTTGATGGCCGCCTGCACGTCCGGATGGAACTCCTGCACGCCGAAGCTGGCGCGGGTGAAGCCCAGTTTTCCCAGGCGCCGCGTCATCTCGTCGGTCAGGGTGCGCGGGTCGCTTTCGATGGACAGCTCGGCGCCCGGCGCGATGTCGAAGCCGTCGCGCACGGCGTCCATCGCCCGCTCCATGTCGTCGGGCGTCAGCGCGGTGGGGGTGCCGCCGCCCCAGGCCAGGTGCGACAGGGCGAACCGGCCCGGCAGCGCCTCGGTCAGGAGCCGCAGCTCCGCCAGCAGGTCCTGCACGTAGGCGGCGATGGGCGCATCGCGCTTGGCCAGCTTCATGTTGCATCCGCAGTACCAACACAGCTCGCGACAGAACGGGACGTGCAGATAAAGCGAAATGGGCTCCGCCGGATCGAGGTTCCTCAGAAATCCGCGATAGGCGGCGTCGCCGACGGCATCCGTGAAATGCGGGGCCGTGGGATAGCTGGTGTAGCGCGGCGCAGGTTTGGCCGCATGCTTGGACAGGGAGGGTGTCATCGCCATGGAACGGGTCCCGAAGTGTGCATGCCGATGCACCGTGGACCGATTCGTTCCATTCCGCCTTGATCCGACCCCGTCGGCGCGGCGAGCCGCCGACGGGACGGGAGACCATCGCGGGCCCCCTTTGCGCGGGTGTGCGGGTCGGCGTCAGGCCCGGTCTTGCGGCGCGACCGCCGCCGCTTCGGCCTCGGCGAGGGCCGCCTCCGCCGCGACCTCGTCGCGGATGGCGGCGAGGCGCGAGAGCAGACCGTTGGACAGGAGCAGCATCCGATCCAGCGCGGGCAGGTCGGCGGTGTCCGGCTGCGCCGGCGGCGTGGTCAACGTCTCGGGATCGACGGGCTTCTGTTCCATGGGCAAGACCTTCTTCCGCTGCGATCGTCGAAGCGCCGCGCCTTTCGCACAAGGGTCAGGGCCCCTGGGCCAGGCGACGCCGACTGCTCCCTTTCGGGTTGCGCGACGACGACCTGTTGTCCGCCGTTCGCGCCTTCTTCATCCCCTAAATCGATAATCGCCGAGTTCGCTCCGGAACAGTTCTTTTTATGGACTTTTTGTCGCGAGTTTCACTTGCGGACGAAACCC
>JBCBYE010000666.1:0-2529 GCA_039816075.1 Pseudomonadota bacterium
CCGCTCGGCGAGCGCCTGCGCCAGGGGGCCGGGATCGGACAGATCCTCGGGCAGCGGATTGGGCTGCGGCGCCACGCCGATTTCGTGGGCATAGGTGATCGGATCCTTGCGCCAGCCGGCCTCCGCCGATGTCAGCTGCGCCTCCATCGCGTCGATGATCTTGGTCTCGTGCCGCTCGGCCAGCGGCCGGCTGCGCTCCTCGGCGATGAGGCGCCGCATTTCCGCCGGCGGCTGCACCGCAAAGGTCGGCAGGGCGTCGCGCAGCGCGACGGCGCCGGCGAAGGCCGAGAACTCCGGGCGCCCCTGCGCGTCTTCGCTGTCCAGCAGCTCGGCCTCAAGCGCATAGCTCTGACCGTTGTGGACGATCGCCGTCGCATCCCTGAGCTGCTGCGAGATGGCGGCGTCGCGCGCGCGCGTTTCGGTCGCCGCCGCGCGCTCGGCCACCGCCTCGCGGCGCGCCACCTCGCTCTGCGCCCGGGCGCGCAGTCGCTGGCGATCGGCGCCCGTGATTTCGGGGAAGGCGTCGTCGCGAAGACCGGCCGCCAGATCCTCGGGCGCGTCGATCAGCATCGACAGCGCCGCCGCGCCTGCGGCCGAGGCGCCGGCGCGGCGCAGCCGGTCCTGCGCCTGCTCGGGCGTCAACACGCCCAGCCGGTCGGCGCCGGCCAGCAGGGTCTCGAAGGTCGCGAGGCGCGCGGCATAGCCCGGGCTTCCGTAGGCGTCGGCCAGGGCCGTCTCGGCCGCCCCAACCTCGGCCGCGAAGAGCTCGCGCTGCCTGGCCTGGCCGGCCCTCGCGAACGTCGCCATCTGCCGCGCTGCTTCCTCGTGCGTGATGTAGCCCAGCTGCACGGCGTTGGAGAGGGCGGCGGTGTAGTGCGCCCCGGCCTCCTGCCACGCCCCGGGATCGCGGACCGTCTCCGGCCTCAGCGAGACATCCCGCTGGCGCACCAGCCCCGCGCGCGCCGCGTCGCCCCGCAGCTCCAACGCGCGGCGGCCGGCGCCCAGCTTGTGGCGAGCGGCCAGGCGATCGAAGGCGGCGCCCGCGGTGCGCTCGATCCGCGGATCGAGCCCCTCCAAGGCCTGCTTGCGAAGCCCCGCGATGCGCTCGTCGCTCCACGCCGCGTCGATCGCCGCCGGATCCGTCGCGGTGTCGGCCGCCATGCGCTGCTCGCCCAGCAGCTCGGTCGCGCGCGTGGTCGCCTGCATTTCGTGATCGGCCAGCAGGCGATCGTCCAGCTCGCGCCCGACGGCCGCGACGGTCGCCCCGACGCGCGACGCGGCATCCGCGACGCCGGCCGAAGACGCCGGCGCCACGGCGCGGGGCGCGGCGCCCAGCCGCGTCCGGGCCCTGGGAACCTCCAGCCGGCTCATGCCCGCAGCTTTCGGTCGGCGAGGCCGGGCCACAGATCCGGCGCCGCGGTCAGCACCGACGATGCGGCCCCCAGCGTGCCGCGCATCACCGCGTTCGAGCCTACGGCGCGCGCCCGGCGCCCCTCGGCCGTCAACTCGTCAGCGCGCGCGGCGCTGCGGCTCCGCACATCCTGCGACGCGGCGGTCATCTCTCGCGCCGCATCGTCGGCCAGGGCCAGCGCCGACGGGCTCGACAGCTCGACGCCGCGCCCGGCAAGGCCAAGGCGCATCTCGGCCATGCTGCGCTTGAACGCCTCGCGCGTGCGCTGATCCTCGACGCCGCCCAGCATCAGCTCGATCTCGGCTTCGCGCTGCAGCTCGGCCTGATGCGCCCGCTGCGCCTGATCCTCGGCCATGCCGCCGGCGATCTGCCCGGCCGCCGACGCGAGCGACCCGCCGACCATCAATGCCGACCCGACCGAGGCGCCCGTCGCCGCGGCGCCGCCGGCGCTCATCAGCCCCACAAGGGCAGGTGCGGCCATGACCCCCATCAGACCATCGCCTCTTTGGTCGGCGCGATCCCCAGCAACGTCAGCGGCGCGGCGCCCAGGGGCTTGACCTCGATCACCGCGGCGCGCAGGGCCTGCCCGCCGCCAGGCACGTCGGTCCAGCCGCTCCAGCCGTCGGTCAGATCGCCGGGAACCTTGTCGGGCCCGACGACGCGCGGTCCGGTGCGGATGTCGTTGCGGCCGAACTGCATGCCGATCACCTCGGCACGCAGGCCGGCGGTTCGGTGCAGGTGCAGGCTGTAGCCGGCTATCTTCTCAGGCTGCCCCATGCCGCCGCCGCTGCGGGTCTGCGCCGGGCGCGGCAGGGTGCGCAGCACATGGGTGTCGTCCTGCAGGCCGATCACGGCTCGCCCGACCTGACGCTCCAGCGTGATCTGCGCGCCGCTCACGGTGTAGGGGCCCATCTGGCCCTCGTCGGTCCATGCGTGAACCTGCTCGCCCTCCAGATGGTCGAGCTGGCCGAACGTCTTCTGCTGGCCGTCGGGGTCGTAGACCTTGCACGCGAAAAGATGTTCGGCCGCGGCAATGTCGATGTCGCCGGTCAGCAGGCCCCACCAGTCGCTCACCTGCTCCACATGCCGAACGGTTGCGCCGCCGATGGTGCGCCGGA
>JBCBYE010000660.1:0-2535 GCA_039816075.1 Pseudomonadota bacterium
ATGACCGGCGCGCCGATCCCGCCGCCGACCGCGCGCGGCCCCGCGGCGCTGGAGGCCTTCCGCCTTGCGGTGGAGCGGGCCCTCAACGAGGTCACCGACCGCGCCGACGCCCGCATGGGCCGCGCCCCGACGCCGCCTGGCCCGCCCATCGAGGCGCCCTCGCCCTCGCCCCCGCCCTCGCCCTCGCCCACCCCGCCGGAGGCGCCGGCCGAGCCCTCCGGCCCATGAGCCTGGCGCTGCCGCTCTACCTCGCCGCCGCCCGCGCCGCCGGCCCGCTGATGCCCGCGCTGCTGCGTCGGCGCGCGGCCCGCGGCAAGGAGGATCCCGCGCGCCTCCCCGAACGCCTGGGCGAGGCCTCGCGCCCCCGACCGGAGGGGCCGCTGGCCTGGCTGCACGCCGCCAGCGTCGGCGAAAGCCTCGCGGTGCTGCCGTTGATCGAGGCCCTGCGCGCGGCGCGCCCCGACCTCGGCACGCTGCTGACCACCGGCACGCTGACCTCCGCCCGCCTCATCGCCGACCGGCGGCCGGCGGGCGTGATCCACCAGTTCGCGCCCGTGGACGGCGGGGCCGCGCCGGGCCGCTTTCTCGCGCATTGGCGACCCGACCTCGCCATCTGGGTGGAATCGGAGCTCTGGCCCGCCCTCATCTGCCGTGCCGCCGACTCCGGCGCCCGGCTCGCCCTGGTCAATGCCCGCCTGTCCGCGCGCAGCGCCCGCGGCTGGGCCCGCGCGCCGGGCATGGCCGCGCGCCTGCTGTCCCGCTTCGACGCGGTGCTGGCGCAGGACGGGGAGAGCGCCGCGCGCCTGACCGCGCTCGGCGCCCGCGATGTCCGCGCTCCCGGCTCGCTCAAGGCCGGCGCCGCGCCGCCGCCGGATCGGCCGCAGGCCCGCGCCGAGCTGGCCCGGGCCTTGGCCGGCCGCCCCTGCTGGCTCGCCGCCTCCACCCATCCGGGCGAAGAGGCGGCCGCGGCCGAGGCCCATCGCGCCGCCGCCATCCCTGGCCTCGTCGCCCTCGTCGCCCCCCGCCATCCCGAACGGGGCGAGGCCGCCGCCCAGGCCCTGGCGGCGGCCGGGCTGACCGTCGCGCGCCGCAGCCTCGGCCAGATGCCGGGGCCCGACGCCGACGCCGTGGTCCTCGACACGCTGGGCGAGATGGGGGCCTGGTATCGTCTCGCTCCCGTCGCCTTCATCGGCGGCTCCTTCGGGTCCGAAGGGGGGCACAACCCGCACGAACCGGCGGCGCTGGGCTGCGCCATCCTGCACGGGCCGCGCACCGCCAACTTCGCCGACGACTACGCCGCCCTCGCCGCCGCCGGGGGCGCGCGCCGCACGCCCGACGCCCCGGCGCTGGGCCGCGCCGTCGCCGCCCTGCTGGCCGATCCGCAGGCCCGCGACGCGCAGGTCGCGGCCGCGCGCGCCGCGCTGCCCGACGGCCGGGCCGCGCTGGCCGAAACCCGCGACGCCCTCCTCGCCCTGCTGCCGGAGCCTCGCCCATGAAAGCGCCCGCCTTCTGGTTCAAGCCGCCGAACCGCGCCGGCCTGCTGACCCGCGCGCTCGCCCCCGCCGGCGCGATGTGGGGCCTCGCCACGACGCTGCGCGCCGCCCGCGCGCCGCGCTGGACCGCGCCGGTCCCGGTGATCTGCCTGGGCAACGTCACCGCCGGCGGCGCGGGCAAGACGCCGGCCGCCATCGCGGTGCTGGAACGTCTCGCCGCCCGCGGGATCGCGGCGCACGCCCTTTCGCGCGGCTATGGCGGCGCCGCCGGGCGCGAGGCGCCGCACCGCGTGGACCTGGCGCGCGACGACGCGGCCGAGGTCGGGGACGAGCCCCTGCTGCTGGCCGCCTTCGCGCCGGTCTGGGTGTCGCCCGACCGCGTCGCCTCGGCCCGCGCGGCGGCGGCGGCCGGGGCCCAGGCGCTGGTGCTCGACGACGGGTTTCAGAACCCGGCGCTGGCCAAGACGCTCAGCCTCGTGGTGATCGACGCCGCCTCCGGCTTCGGCAACGGCCGCCTGATCCCGGCGGGGCCCCTGCGGGAGCCGCTGTCGGCCGGGCTCGCCCGGGCGGAGGCGGCGCTGCTCCTCGGCTCGCCCGAGGCCTGCGCCAAGCTGCGGGAGCGGACGCCGGCGCTCGACAGCCTGCCCGTCCTCGAGGGCGAGGTGCGCCCCCGTGACATCGGCCTCGACTGGTCGCAGGAGCGCGTGCTGGCCTTCGCCGGCATCGCCCGACCCGAAAAGTTCTTCGACACCCTGCGGGGCCTCGGCGCCGATCTGGTCGCGACCCGCGCCTTCGCCGACCATCAACCCTACGCGCCCGCCGCCCTGCGTCGGCTGGAGGCGGAAGCGGAGGCCCTCGGCGCCCGTCTCGTGACCACCGAAAAGGATGCGGTGCGCCTGCCGACAGCGTTCCGGGGCAAGGCCATGCCCCTGCCTGTGACGCTGCACTGGCGGGACGCGCCGGCCTTCGACGCCCTGCTGGAGGCGGCCTTGGACGCGGCCCCCGCCGGGGCGACGGGCGCGCGTCTGCCCTGAAAAGATCG
>JBCBYE010000149.1:0-8331 GCA_039816075.1 Pseudomonadota bacterium
CCTGCGAGCCCGGCGCCCCGACTCGCCGCACGCTGGTCGAAGGCCCCCCAAGGGCCTTCTCAGCAAACTGCGAAAACGCATCCCAAAGCGCGAGCCTCCGAGACCTGGCCAGCCGGCGAAGCCGGCCGCGTCACGAGGGGGCTCGATGCCCCCGAGGGGCGCACGTCTGGGAGGCTCGCGCTTTGGGATGCGTTTTCGCAGTTTGCTGAGAAGGCCCTTGGGGGGCCTTCGACCAGCGTGCGGCGAGTCGGGGCGCCGGGCTCGCAGGCGTCTTGAGGCGACCGCCGCCTCTCCGCACTGGGCCTCCGAAGGCGCGGCTGGAGGGCGGGCCGGCGCCTGAAGGGCGCTCGGGGCGGCCGCAAGCGCGCGCGCTACTCCGCCGCGACCGCCGCGGCGGCCTCTCCCAGCCCCGCCTCTCCCAGCCCCGCCTCTCGCAGCCGCCGGGGCGTCGGCCCGCCCGTCGCCCAGTCCAGCAGCTCGGCCGTGTGCACCACCGGCACGCTGCTGGCGCTGCCGATCTGCATCATGCAGCCGATATTGCCCGCCGCGATCACCTGGGGGCCCGTCGCCTCCAGCGTCGCGACCTTGCGCGCCTTCAGCTCCGCGCTGATCTCCGGCTGCATCAGGTTGTAGGTCCCGGCCGAACCGCAGCACAGATGCGCGTCCCGCGGCTCCGCCACCTCGAACCCCGCGGCGCGCAGCAGCGCCTTGGGCGCCTCCTTGATCTGCTGCCCATGCTGCAGCGAACAGGCCGAATGATACGCCACCCGCAGCCCCGGCGCGGTCCCGGCGCCCGAAACGCCGATCTCCTCCATCAGCTCCGACACGTCCCGCGCCATGCCGGCCACCGCCTCGGCCTCCGCCGCCAGCGCCTCGCCCGCGAACATATGCCCGTAATCCTTCACCGTCGTGCCGCAGCCCGAGGTGTTGACCACCACCGCGTCCAGCCCCTCGCCCCGCGCCTCGGCCATCCAGGCGCGGATGTTGGCCGCCGCGCTCGCATGGCTCTGCCGGGTCTTGCCCATGTGATGGGTCAGCGCCCCGCAGCAGCCGGCGCCCCGCGCCACCACCACCTCGCAGCCATGGCGCGTCAGCAGCCGGATCGTCGCCTCGTTGATGTCCGTGTTCAGCGCCCGCTGCGCGCAGCCGGTCAGCAGCGCCACGCGGCGCCGCCGCTCCCCCACGGCCCGATGCACCTGCGGCCGGTCCATCAGGCTGGGCGGCGGCAGCTCTCGCGGCGCGAACTCCACCATCGCGCGCAGCTGCCGGGGCAGCCAGCGCGCCGCCGGCCGCGCCGCCCAGGCCCCCAGGATCGCCACGCGGAACCGCGTGGGATAGGGCAGCACCTGCGCCAGAACCCAGCGCAGCGCCCGCTCATGCCAGGGCCGCTGGTAGTTGGCCTCGATATACTCGCGCGCATGGTCCACCAGATGCATGTAATGCACGCCCGAGGGGCAGGTGCTCATGCAGGCCAGGCAGCTGAGGCAGCGGTCGACATGCTTGACCGTCTTGGCGTCGGGCTTGCGCCCGTTCTCCAGCATGTCCTTGATCAGATAGATCCGCCCCCGGGGCGAATCCAGCTCGTCGCCCAGCACCTGATAGGTCGGGCAGGTCGCCGTGCAGAAGCCGCAATGCACGCAGGACCGCAGGATCTTGTTGGACCGCGCCGTCGCCGCATCCGTCAGCTGCTCGGGCGAGAAATTCGTCTGCATCAGGCCATCTCCGTCGTCGCGGCGCCGCGCATCGTCGCCTCGGCCAGCCGCTCGGCCGCGCCCGGCGCCAGATGCATGAACAGCTCGGGATCCGTCAGCTCCAGCTCCGTGATCACGAACCCTCCCTCGCGCATCACCCCGTCCACCCGCGCATACAGCAGCGGCCAGGGCACGCGGCGCAGCAGCGCCTCCGCGCTCCGCCGCGCCGCCGCCGGCGCCTCGGCCGCCGCGCGCGTGCCGCCCAGCCGCGAATTCACCCGAAACTCCCCCGCCGCAGGGACCGAGCGCACCGCGTGCGAGAACGCCCCGCCGATGAAGCACAGGCTCCACTCTCCCTCCGCGATCTCCGGCAGAAACGCCTGCAGCATCAGCGGCCGCCCCGGCAGCGCCCGCGCCGCGGCCTCCGCCGCCTCGGCCAGCCCCGCGCGGTCCGTGCGCGTCACCCCCACGCCGGAGCCGCCGAAGGCCGGCTTGATCACGAACGCCTCGCCGCCCACGGCCGTCGCCGCATCCTCCGGCCCCAACAGCGTCAGATCGGCCGTCGGCGGGATCTCGGCCCCCGCCTCGCCCAGGTCCAGCAGCGTGCGCTTGTCGTTGTTCCAGATCGCCGCCGCCGCCGGGTTCATCAGGCGGGCGCCCGCCGCCTCCAGCCCCACGGCCCAGGCGGCGAAGCCGCCCGGATCGTCCTGGTAATCCCAGGTCTGGCGCATGACGACCGCGTCGGCGCCCAGAAACAGGACCCGCGGCTGCGTGTTCCACTGCAGCGTCAGAACCTCGACGCCGCCCGCCTCCAGCGCCGCGGCATAGGCGCGGTTCGACGCGCTCAGCTCCGGCGCGCCCCGCCCCACGGCGATCACGATCTTGCTCATGCCCGCAGGCCTCCAGCGCTCACGCCCGCATCCTGCCGGGGTTCAGCACGCCCCTGGGATCGAACCTCTCCCGCAGCCCCTCCGACAGGCGCGCCAAAGGCGCCGCCTCCGGCTCGAACACGTCGACCGAGGCCCTGACGGCGGCCGAGGCCCGCACCAGCGTCGCATGCCCGCGCCCCGCCGCCGCGCCGCGCACGGCCGCCGCGCCCCCATCGTCGCCGACGCCCCCATCGCCGACGCCGCCGCCGACGCCCTCGTCCAGCCGCAGCCAGATCAGCCCGCCGCCCCAGTCATAGAACGCCTCGGCCCCCGGCAGGGCCGCCCGGATCGCCGGCGCGTCCGACGGGCGGCAATGCACCCGCCACACCGCGCCGGGCGCGCCCTGGAACGGCGCCGCATCGCGCACCCGCGCCCAGCGCGCCGCCGCGGCCTCGACGCCGCGCTCCAGCTCGACCTCGCCGAAGGCGCCCAGCCGCTCGGCCAGCCGCTCCGCCCGATAGGCCACCGACCCCTCGAACCCCTCGACGCGCACCAGCGTCTCGCCCTCCAGATGCGCCGCGCCCGACACGTCGAAGGGCGAGGTCAGCGCCGAGGTCATCGCCGTCACCGCCGCCGCGTCGTCCAGCCCCCGAAGCACCGCCGTCGCCGCGGCCTCCGGCGCCGGCAGCACCTTGAACGCCACCTCGCTCAGCACGCCCAGCGTCCCGTAGGACCCCGCCAGCAGCTTCACCAGGTCATAGCCGGTGACGTTCTTCATCACCCGCCCGCCGTTCTTGATCGCCCGGCCCCGCCCGTCGACGAAGCGCACGCCGATCAGCGAATCCCGGCACGCCCCCGCCTGCACCCGACGGGGGCCGGAGACGTTGCACGACACCGCCCCGCCGATCGTCGGCTCTCCCTCCGATCCCAGCAGCCCGCGATGGTCCATCGGCTCGAAGGGCAGGCGCTGTCCTTCGGCCGCCAACGCGGCCTCCACCTCGGCCAGGGGCGTGCCCGCGCCGGCCACCAGGGTCAGCGCGCCCGGTTCGTAAAGAGACACGCCCGACAGCCCTTCGGTCGTCAGCGTCTCCGCCGCCTGCACAGGCCGCCCCAGGCCGCCCCGCGTGCCGCCCCCGCGCACCTCGATCGGCGCCGAAAGGCCGGCGACCGCCTCCGCCAGCTCCGCCTCGGACCCGGGCCGGATCATCCCGCGCGCCGCTCCGCGCTCGCATCCAGCGGAAACACCTTGGCCGCGTTCAGCCGCCAGGCCGGGTCGAACACGTCCTTCACCGCCATCTGCGCGTCCAGATCGTCCGCGCCGTACTGCCGGTGCATCAGGTCGCGCTTTTCCACGCCCACCCCATGCTCGCCGGTCAGGCAGCCGCCCAGCTCCACGCACAGGGTCAGGATCTCGGCCCCCGCGGCCTCGGCCTTCTCCAGCTCGCCCGGCGCGTTCGCGTTGAACATGATCAGCGGATGCAGGTTGCCGTCGCCCGCATGGAACACGTTCGCCACGCGCAGCCCGTGGCGCTTGATGACCGCGTCGATCCGCTCCAGCGCCTCCGGCAGCGCCGAGGTCGGAATGGTCCCGTCCATGCACAGGTAATCGGCGACCGAGCCCGTGGCCCCGAACGCCGCCTTGCGCCCCTTCCAGATCGCCGCCGACTGCGCCTCGCCCGAGCTTTCGCGCATCTCCGTCGGCTGCAGCGGCGCCGCGATGGCCTTGATCTTCTCCAGCTGCTCGTCGATCTCGGCCGGCGATCCCTCGACCTCCACGATCAGCATCGCCTCGGCCTCCATGGGATAGCCGGCGCCGACGAAGGCTTCGGTCAGATGGATGATGGGCTTGTCCATGTACTCGATCGCCACCGGCAGAACGCCCGCCTTGATGACGTCCGAAACGCACCGCCCCGCCGTCGCCGCGCTGTCGAAGGCGATCAGGATCGGCCGCGCGCCCTCGGGCTTGGGCAGGATGCGCAGCCAGGCCTCCGTCACCACGCCCAGCTGGCCCTCGCTGCCGCAGATAACGCCCAGCAGATCATAGCCCGGCGCATCCATCCCCGGCCCGCCGATCTCCAGCACCTCGCCGGTCACAGTCACCATCTTCACGCCCAGCAGGTTGTTGGTGGTGACCCCGTATTTCAGGCAATGCGCCCCGCCGGAATTCATCGCGATGTTGCCGGCGATGGCGCAGGCCAGCTGGCTCGACGGATCGGGGGCGTAGAAGAACCCGTCCTGCTCCACCGCGCCCGTGACGCTCAGATTGGTGCGGCCCGTCTGCACCCGGATGACCCGGTCGTCATAATCGGTCTCCAGCACCGCGTTCATGCGGCTCACGCCCAGCACCACCGCATCCGCCGTCGGCAGCGCGCCGCCGGCCAGCCCGGTCCCCGAGCCCCGCGGGATCACCGGAACCCCTTCGGCATGGCAGACCCGCATCACGGCCGAGACCTCTTCGGTGGTGCGGGGCAGCGCCACGGCGAGCGGCCGGCAGGCATAGGCGGTCAGCGCGTCGGTGTCGTAGGCCTTGGTCTCCCGCTCATCCCAGATGAGCGCATCCTCCGGCAGCACCGCCCCCAGCTTCGCGACGATCTCGTCCCGCCGCGAGACCACGCCCGCATCCGGTTCCGGCATCCGCATGATCGGCCCTCCCAGCTCGCCCGCCACGGCACGCAACGCCCCGCGGCCCTCGCCCAAGGGCCTAGTCCTGCATGCCGCCGCACGCAACGTGGCGGACGAGGTTTTTCCGGAGGGTGGGGGCGGGACGGGAGCGGACGTCCGCTCGGAGCCCATCGCAGTCAACCGCACGTTCCGCAGCGAAAGACCGAATCGAGCCCGGAGCATCGGGCGTCGTCATGTTCGCGGATGTCGAAGACATGTTTTCGCAGGCGGCGTCACGCGGTCAGTCGCGGATCCAACCGGCGATCATCGTCCGCAGGAAGGCGGCGCTGGCCGTGGGGGGCGCCCCCTCGCCTAGGCACTGCGCCGCCAGCGCGCCCCAGACGGCGCAGACCAGGAGCTCCGCGGCGCCGTCCGGATCGACGCCCTCGACGAGCCGTCCTGACGCGCGGTCCCGCTCCAGCACGTCTCGGGCTGTTCGCACCAGCATCCGCCGATACGCACGCACCAACTCGAGATGGCGGCCTTCCAGGGCGCCGCTCTGCGTCGCCGCGCCGACCATAAGGCAGCCGGCGGGCTGTCCGACGGTCTCGTCCGCGCCTTCGATCATGGCCGACACGACCTCGGCGAGCGCCTCGACGCCGCGGTCCTTCACGGCGGCATCCATCCGATCCGCCATCGCGTCATGGTACAGGCGAAGGCTCTCCAGAAACATCTCGGGCTTCTTGCCGAACGAATTATAGAGACTGGTCCGCACCAGAGACGTCGCCCGTTCCAGGTCGCCGAGGCTGGCGCCTGCGTACCCCCTCTCCCAGAACACGCGCATGATGCCGGCGCGCGCCGCGTCGAGGTCGAATCCGAGGGGTCTCGGCATTTTGTATCGCTCCGAACAAAACGATTGACAGGCGGAAGGCCGCTGCGATACGCATTTTGTATCGATAGGTACAATACGCTGCCGGCCAGAAAGGGAAACCCCCGATGACGATCGAAATGATGTCGCTGCTCGCCTTCCTCGCGCTGTTCGCCGCCTTGCTCCTTGCGCAGCCGCTGTTGCTGGCGCGGGCGAAAGGCATGTCGCATGTCATGGGAAACCGTGACGACGCGGCGGACATGAACCATCCGGCCATCGGTCGGCTCGACCGGACCGTGAGAAACACGATCGAAGCCGCGGTCCTCTTCGTGCCCCTCGTTCTCGCGTCCGAGGTGCTGGGGGCGTCCAACGCGCTGACGCAGTTCGGCGCCTTCGTCGCCGCGCGCGTCGCCTACGCGGCGGTCTACGCGCTCGGCATCACGGGCGTGCGATCGCTGGTCTGGAACGCGGGCCTGGGCGCGCTGGCGGTGATCGCCGCGGGTCTCGTCGTCGCGTGAGGCGCCGAGGCGGCGTCCTTCGGAGCGGACGGTCGCACCTCGGAGGGGAGCGTCCGCTCCGTCCGCACGGCCGACATCGAAGAACCTCCGGCGGGCAAACAGGCCTGACAGGAAGCGTCGGAAGTCGGCCCTGAGCTCATTTTGAACGATGCTGCGGTTAGCTCGAATGTCTGCATCTATCAATTCTTACCGGGCGACGATAACACTGCCCGCAGTTTTAGCCTGAAGGCGCGCTTAGCGTCGGGAGCCATCAGACGCACTAGGAATTTTATAATGATCACAAGTGAATACATCCACGAGATGGCGACTTACACTCGCCGGCAGAACGACAATATCTACAAGTGTTGCGACGATATTGGCCTACAAGAACGAAAGCGGGATCGCGGGATGTTCTTCGGCTCGATCCACAATACTCTTGACCATATATGTGTGGTCAATCGCTCGATCCTGACGTTTCTCGATGGCACGCTGCCCGAACGAAGCGCGCCCGGTCATGCGGTATGGCCTGACTGGGAAGCGTTGAAATCCGTTCGTCTTGAACAGGACGATCTCCTGTCGAAAGGCGGCAACGAATGGAGTGAAGACTGGCTGGCCGGGAAAACAGTCAAGCGCGATCCGGAAGGCCATGACTTGCCCGCAATCCCACGCTGGGTGATGGTGGTGCAGCTCTTCAACCACCAAACCCACCATCGCAGTCAGGTCACCAGTGCGTTGCACTCCATGGGAGTTGACTACGGCGCCACAGATATCCCTTGGCGTCCGGGAGCAGGTTTTTTTGCAGGATAACTCGGTCAAGGTCGTCGGCGGGTATCGTCAACGCCACCGATCATCCAGGTTCTGTTTACCGAAAGCAGTCACTCGCACGACTGCAGCGAAATAGCGCTTCGTCCGCGAACCAGTCCTCGAACCGCCGTCTCCCTTCGCTGCCGCGGTGAAGGTCGCCTTTCGGGCTTGCACATGCGGCATTGCTTGCCGCGGTCGAATGACGGCTTTGGGCCGAATGCGGCCTGATGCTCCACGCACTGGCGCGCTCGATGCGGCTGTGCGTCGAAGGTCGGTGTCGAGCCCGGTTTGACGGAAGCTGGAGGAGGCAAGAGAGTCGGCTAACCGAATGGATCGGCCGTCATGCCAACCCCAGTGTCGTCCTTGTCGTGGAAAATTCCATAGTAACAATCAGATCCGACAATTCGGTCATTTGCCCAGACTGTTGACAAGGTCACTTCACAAATTTTGTCTCCCATGGATGCTCTGTAAAAGCGTCTAATGTATCCCTTGGGATAGACTTCTTCAAAGTCACTCGCTGGTGATATTCTAGAAATGCACTGTTTGAGCTGTTTCCTTAAATCAGGATTTCCGTTGATTAGATTCAAGGTGTTACCTGACGAATAGCACCATCTAGCTGGACCCTCGATTGAGCGAAGTATCGAAGCCATATTATCTATCCTGCGATGGGCCGAGTTTGGCCAAGAGAAACGATCGCTGTCTTTAAACCCCCATATCAGAAGGCCACTTAACACAATAATCCCAAAGCCCATCAGTAAGCGTTTCATTGGCTTTCCTTCACTGGCTAAGTCGTACGACACCATAAAAATGGAGGGTAGAATGGGAAAAAAATCTCCAAATGTGAATGACTGCTTCCAGTTCGACATCGGACGTCTTTTGCAATGCGAAGAACGGCGGCTAAGTCCGCACGGCCGACATCGAAGAACCTCCGGCGGGCAAGCAGGCCTGACACGAAGCGTCGGATATCGGCCTTGAGCCGAAAGTCCCCGATGCTGCGGGGA
>JBCBYE010000187.1:0-7434 GCA_039816075.1 Pseudomonadota bacterium
GGCGCGGCGGGCGGCGGCGGCCCATGGCGACGACGCCTCGCGCGGGCTGCTGCGCGGCCTCGCCTTCGCGCTGGTGGACGAAGCCGACAGCGTCTTCATCGACGAGGCGCGCACGCCGCTGATCCTGTCCGGGCCGGGCCGCGCCAACTTCCGCCCCGAGACGCTGGAGGCCGCCGCGGCGCTGGCCGACCGGCTGGAGCGCCCGCGCGACTGGCGCCTGCAGACCGGCGAAAACCGCGCGGAGCTGACCGAGGCCGGGCGCGCCCGCCTCGCCGCGCTGGGCCCGACGGACGGGGCGCTGGCCAATCGCGTGGTGCGCGAGGAACTGGCGCTCAAGGCTCTTACCGCGCGCTGGGTGATGCGCCGCGACGAGCATTACCTGGTGCGCGACGGCGAGGTGGTGATCATCGACGAGTACACCGGCCGCACCATGCCCGATCGGTTCTGGAGCGACGGGCTGCATCAGTTGGTGGAGCTGTCCGAGGGGCTGGAGCCCTCCGACGGCCGGGTGACGTTGGCGCGCACGACCTACCAGCGGTTCTTTCGCCGTTACGACCGGCTCGCCGGCATGTCCGGCACGGCGCGGGAGACGGCGGCGGAGCTGCACCGCGTCTACCGCCTGCCCGTGGCGACGCTGCCCACGCATCGCCCGTCGCGCCGGCGCGTCCTGCCCGCGCGGGTCCACGCCTCGGCCGAGGCCAAGTGGCGCGACATCGCCGAGGAGGCGGGGCGCCTGAGGACGACGGGCGTGCCGGTTCTGATCGGGGCGCGGTCCGTCGCGGCGAGCCGGCAGGCGTCGCAGGCGCTGGACGCGGCCGGTCTGAGCCATGAGCTGCTGTCGGCGGATCAAGACGCCGAGGAGGCCGAGAAGATCGGCCGCGCGGGGCGCGCCGGCGGCATCACCGTCGCCACCAACATGGCCGGCCGCGGCGCGGACATAAAGCTGGACGAGGCGGCGCGCGCCTGCGGCGGCCTGCACGTCCTGATGTCGGAGACGCACGATTCGGGGCGCATCGACCGGCAGCTGATGGGCCGCGCCGGCCGGCAGGGCGATCCGGGCGCGTTCCGGGCGATCCTGTCGCTGGAGGATCCGCTGCTGGACCGGATGGGCGCCTGGGTCAGGGGCTTGCCGCCCGGGCCCTGGCGCCTTTGGATCATCGCGTTCGCCCGGCGCGCGGCCGAGCGCACCCATGCGCGCATGCGGCGCGACCTGCTGCGACAGGATGAAAGGCTGGGCGATGCGCTGTCCTTCTCGGGGCCCGAAGACTGAGGCCGCTTCGCGGGCGGCGGGGCTGCTGGCGGTCGCGGCCGCCTGCCTCGGCTTGCCCGCCGGCGCCGCAGCGCAGGAGGCGCAGGCCTTCGACTGCGTGATCCGCCCGTCGGAGGTGGTGGAGGTCGGCAGCCCCGTGCCCGGCATCCTGGCCGAGGTGCGCGTGGGCCGCGGCGACCGAGTGGCCGCGGGCGACGTGCTCGCCCGGCTCGACGCGCGGCTGGAGGAGGCGGCGGTGGCGCTCGACGCGCTGCGCGCCACGGACCGATCCGGCCTTGCGGCGCAGGAGGCGCGGGTGGCCCTGGCCGAGGCCCGCATGGTTCGCGCGCAGGAGCTGTTCGAGCGCGGGGCCATGTCGCGCGAGGACTACGACGAGCGCCGCGCCAACCTGGACGTCAATCGCGCCGACCTGGATCGGATCATGGTGGAGCGGGAACTGGCGCGCCTGGATCTCGCCCGCTCCCGCGCCGCGCTGTCGCTGCGCCGCATCGAGAGCCCGGCGGCGGGGCTGATCATGCGCCGCGGCCTGTCCGCCGGCGAGTACGTGCATCAGGAGGCGAGCATCGTCACGCTGGCGCGGCTCGACCCCCTGCACGTGGAGGTCTTTCTGCCCTCGGGCCTTTATCCGCGGCTGGCCGAAGGCATGGCCGCGGAGGTGCGGCCGGCCCCGCCCATCGGCGGCGCCTATGCGGCGGAGGTGACGGTGATCGACCGCGTGTTCGACGCGACCTCGAACACGGTGGGCGTGCGCCTGGCGCTGCCCAACCCCGACGGCGCGCTGCCTGCGGGACAACGCTGCACCGTCGCGTTCGAGCTGCTGGGGGATTGACGACCATGGCCCTAACGCCGCCGGAGATCGACGTCGATCTTTATGCGGACGAGGCGATCCGGGCGCCTTGGCCGGTCTACGCCCGGCTGCGCGCGGCGGCGCCCGTGGTGCGGCTGCGGGCGCTCGACGCCTATGCGCTGACGCGCCATGCGGCGGTGCGCGCGGCGTTGCGCGATCATGAGACGTTCCGGTCGGGCGAGGGCGTGGCGGGCGACGATTTCGGCTGCGCCTATCTGCGCGGCAACACCGTCGCCTCGGATCCGCCGCGCCACACGGCGCTGCGCGCGGCCATGGCGCCGCCGCTGTCCCTCGCCGCCATCGCGCAGGCGCGTCCGCGCATCGCGGCGGAGGCGGAGGCGCTGATCGAACGGCTTTGCGCCCGCGACGGTTTCGATGCGGTGGAGGACCTTGCGCGGCATCTGCCGCTGAGCGTGGTGCGCGATCTGGTGGGCCTGCCCGATCAGGGGCGCGAGAACATGCTGCGCTGGGCCGCCGCCGCCTTCGACGTGCTGGGCGTGCAAAATGCGCGCGGGCGGGCCGGACGCGAGGCCATCGAGGAGATGCGACGGTTCATCGGCGGCCCCCTGACGCGCGAGACGCTGAGCGAGGGCGGTTGGACGCGGAGGATCCTGGACCTGGCCGAGGCGGGGGAGCTGGACCCGGAGCTCGCCCCCTTCGCGGTGCGCGACTACATCAATCCCAGCCTGGACACGACGATCTCGGCCATCTCGCGGCTGATCGAGCATCTGGGACGCGACCCGCAGGCGTGGCAGGCGTTGCGCGCCGACCGGTCGCTGGCGCTGAATGCGGCGCATGAGGCGGTGCGCCTGGCGACGCCGATCCGCGCGTTCTCGCGCCGCGCGGCGCGGGACGTGGAGATCGAGGGCTTCGCCCTGCCGGCGGGGGCGCGGGTGCTGATGCTGTTCGCCTCGGCCAATCGCGACGCGCTGGTGTTCGAGGATCCCGACCGGTTCGACCTGCGCCGCGGCAACGCGCGGCGGCATCTGGGCTTCGGCGCGGGCATCCACATGTGCGTGGGCATGCACCTGGCCTTGGCGGAAATGGAGTGCCTGATCGAGGCCATGGCCGCGCGGGTGGCTCGCATCGAGGTGGGCGAGGGCGCGCCGGTGATGAACAACACCATCTGCGCGCTCGCCCGCCTGCCGGCGCGCTTCGTGCCGGCCTGAGGGCGGCGTGAACGCGCGCCGGGCGCGGGTGGTCGCGTTCCGTCGATCAGGTCCCGCAGATCAGGCGCGGCCGTTCCTGTGCAGCACGCGCAGGCGCGACAGCAGCTCGTCCGTGTCGAGGTAGCAGCCCTGCAGCCGGCGCGTGCCGGTTTGGGGGGTGAAGCGGTCGCGCCCGTGCAGGATGCGGCGGTTGTCGAAGATCACCAGATCGCCCGGCGCGAAGGGGTAGCGGCACAGGAAGCGCGACGAGGCGGCGAGCTGCATCATCCGGCGCATGGCGGCGTAGGCGCGAGGCACGTCGCCCTCTTCCATGTCGGGTTCGGCCCTCAACGCGTTGGAATAGGCGACCTCGCGCACCGCGCCGTCCGGGCCGAGCGCCACGATCGGACGGCTCTGGCGATAGTCGAAGCTGCGGTGCCGGTTGGTGAAGACCCAGGGCAGCGTGGTCAGCGCCTCGAACGTCTCCGGCTCTTCCTCGCGCAGGGCGTCGGCGATGGCGAAGCCGTCGGCCATGGTGCTGAAGCCGTCGGTGCAGCCGTTTTCGCGGCAATGGAGCAGCTGCAGGCCCGGCTGCATCTCCCGCGTCGGCAGATCGGTGTGGCCGGTCAGCGCGTCGGACGTGTAGGCGGCGCTGTCCGGGTCCGGCTTGGATTCCACATCGAAGAGGAAGCCGAAGCTGGAGCTGCGCACGACGCCCACACGCTCCGCCACGCGTTGCACCGTGCCATGGTCGCCGCCGAGGCCGCGCAGCCGCGCCAGCCCGTAGCGGCGCGTGGCGACGAGCCAGTCCTGCAGGACCGCGTCGTCGGAAAGGGCGGCGGGACCGTCGAAGCTGATGGGTTCGGGCATGGCCGCGGCGTCCCAGGGCGTCTGCGCCGGCAGGCCGGCCTGGGCGAGACCGCGCCCCTCCGCCGCGTCGCGCAGCCAGCCCAGCAGGTGGCGCGTGGGAGAGGCTTCGCCCGCCCAGCTGAGGGTGACGACGCCAGACGCCTCCTCGGCCCCTTGCAGCCGAGGCGGCGCCATCAGCGACAGGTCCAGTCCGCGTTCCCGCGTCACCGGATCGACGCCGGCCTGCACGGCGTTTTCGCGCAGCCAGGGGGCGTAGAAGCGGCGGGAGAGGCCGTCGGACCAGGCGGCGGAGAGCCAGTCGCCCTCCACCGTCAGGGCGGCCAGCGGCGGGCCCGGCGGGTGCGGCGCGAAATCCGGGGCGAGAGGCGCCGCGTCCAACGCGGCGCCGGCGGGCGCGTCCTGAGCCATGGCGTCCTCCCTGGCGTCCTTCCGGGCCGGCGACGCGATCCCCGCGCCGCCCTCGCCGCTCACGATGGCGGGGGAGCGGGCGCGACGCTGCGCCCAGGCGACGCGGGGTTGTCGCAAACGGGCTTCGCCGCCGCGCGCGTCGGGCGCCCTGCCGGCGCCTCGATTGCTATAGTATAACTCAGCGAGGAATCGTCTCGTCGATGCAGGAGCTTCGCCATGTCCCGCCGTCTGCCCTTCGCCGCCGCCGTCGCCGGCGCGCTCGTCGCCGCCTCCGCCCAGGCCTCGGACCGGCGCAGCCTGGGCGCCCATGAGCATGGGGTCGGGATTCTGACGATCGCCGCCGAGGGTGGACGCGTGGCGATGGAGCTTGAATCCCCGGGCGCGGATATCGTGGGGTTCGAGCATCCTGCCGAAGGCGCCGAGGACCGCGCGGCGATCGAGGACGCCATCGCGGCGCTGGCGCGCCCCTCCGCCCTGTTCGCGCTGCCCGAGGCGGCGGGATGCACGGTGATCGAGGCGTCGGCGACCTTGGTCGGCGAGGACGACGACCATGACCACGACCACGGCGCGCATGCGGACCATGACGACCACGATGACGACGGCCATGCGGACGAGGCGCATGCCGGCGACGATCACGACGACGACCACGCCCAAGGCGACGACACGCACGCCGGGCACGATGAAGACCATGACCACGATCATGACGACCACGCCGCGGACGAGGCCGGCGGTCATACGGAGTTCCATGCCGAATACGTCTTCGACTGCGCGACGCCGGGCGCGCTCGACGCCATCGCGTTCCCCTATTTCGAGCGCTTCCCCAACGCCCGCGAGCTGGAGGTGCGGATCGTGACCGCCTCGGGCGCCCGCGCGGCCGAGGTGGAGCGGGACGCGCCGTCGCTGGACATCGCGGGCGGCATGTGAGCCAGGCGGCCGCGCCCCCGGCCCTGCGGCTGCGCGGCCTGCGCTTCGCCTGGCCGGGCGGCGCCTTCGCGCTGGAGGTGGACGGGTTCGAGCTGACCGCCGGCGAGGCGCTGTTCCTCGCGGGCCCCTCCGGATCCGGCAAATCCACGCTGCTGAGCCTGATCTGCGGGATCGTGCGGCCGCAGGCGGGCGAGGCGCAGCTGTTCGGCGAGGATCTGGCGACGCTGGGTCAGGCGCGCCGCGACCGGCTGCGGGCGGAGCGGATCGGCGTTATCTTTCAGATGTTCAACTTGGTGCCGTATCTGAGCGGGCTGGAGAACGTGCTGCTGCCCCTGCGCTTCGCCCCCGGCCGCCGCGCCGCCTGCGCCGATCCGCGGGCGGAGGCGCTGGCGCTGACCGAGGCGCTGGGCCTGCCGCGCGCGACGGTGGAGCGGGGCGCGGCGGGCGCGCTGAGCGTCGGCCAGCAGCAGCGCATCGCCGTGGCCCGAGCGATGATCGGCGGTCCTCCGCTGATCGTGGCGGACGAACCGACCTCGGCCCTCGACGCGGCGGCGCAGGCGGATTTCATGGATCTGCTGTTCGACCGGGCGCGGGCGGCGGGCGCGGCGCTGCTGATGGTCAGCCACGACCGGCGCCTCGCGGATCGTTTCGACCGGACTGAAGAACTGACGGACATCGCGCGGACCCGGCGCGCGGATGCGGCCTGAGGCGCGCGCATGACCCTGTGGCGTCTGGCCCTGAAGTCCCTTTGGTCGCGGCGCTACACCGTGGGACTGACGATCTTCGCCGTGGCGCTGTCGACCGGGTTGTTCCTGGGCGTGGAGAAGGTGCGGACCGGCGCGCGGGCCAGCTTTGCCGACACCATCTCGGGCACGGATCTGATCGTGGGGGCGCGGTCGGGCAGCGTGCAGCTGCTGCTCTATTCCGTCTTTCGCATCGGCAATGCCACGAACAACGTGACCTGGGAGAGCTACGCCGACATCGCCGCGCGGCCGGAAGTGGCTTGGGCGGTGCCGATCAGCCTGGGCGACAGCCACCGGCAGTTCCGCGTGATGGGCACGACGACGGAGTTCTTCGAGCGTTACCGCTACCGCGGCGGCCGCGGGCTGGCGTTCGCCCAAGGGGTCGTGATGGACGACCTTTTCGATGCGGTCGTGGGGGCCGATGTCGCCGCCGCCCTGGGCTATGCGCCGGGCGACGGCATCGTGGTGGCCCATGGGCTCGCCTCGTTCGTGGAGCATGCGGACACGCCGTTCCGCATCTCCGGCGTGCTGGAGAAGACCGGCACGCCGGTGGACCGCACCGTGATCGTGTCGCTGGAGGCGATCGAGGCGATCCATGTGGATTGGAAGGACGGGGGCCCGTCGGGCACGGTCACGCCGGTGGAGGAGATCCGGCGCATGGATCTCCGCCCCAAGGCGATCACCGCCGCGCTGATCGGGGTGGAGAGCCGGCTGCGCATCTTCACCCTGCAGCGGGCCATCAACGAGTATCCCGAGGAGCCGCTGCTGGCGATCCTGCCGGGGCTCGCGTTGCAGGAGCTGTGGGGGATCGTCGGCGTGGCGGAGACGGCGCTGGTGGGCGTGTCGGCCATGGTGGTGGCGACGGCGCTGCTGGGCATGGCGGCGATGCTGCTGGCCGGGCTGAACGAACGGCGGCGCGAGATGGCGATTCTACGCGCGCTCGGCGCCGGACCGGCGACCCTGGCGGCGCTGCTGGTGGGGGAGGCGGCGCTGATGGCCGCGGCGGGGGCGGCGGCGGGGATGGCGCTGCTTTACGGCGGGCTGGTCCTGCTGCGGCCGTGGCTCGACGCGGCCTATGGGCTGTGGATCCCCATCACGGCGCCGTCGAGTTATGAGGCCGCGGTTCTGGGCGGCGTCGTCGCGGCCGCGGCCCTGGCGGCGCTGGCGCCGGCGCTGCGCGCCTATCGCCTGTCGCTGGCGGACGGCATGATGGTGAAGATGTGA
>JBCBYE010000013.1:0-17841 GCA_039816075.1 Pseudomonadota bacterium
CGCCCGGCCTCGCCGGCGCAGGCTGGAGGGCGGGCCGACGCTCTTGCCGCAAGGCAAGGCGTTCGGGGCGGCCGGAAGCGCGCCGGCGCTCAGGCCTGGGCGAGCGCGGCGCGGTAGGTCTCGGCGATGCCCTCGCGCGTCAGGGGGCGCAGCCCGCCCGAGGCCTGCAGCGCCGCCAGACGCGCCTTGAACGCCCCCTCCTCCCGCGCCAGCCGCACGAAGGCCGCCGCCACCGCCGCCTCGTCCGACGCGTCGACCCGCAGCACCGCGCCGCCATCCTCGAAATATCCGTCGATCCCCGCCCCCGCCGGATGCATCGCCGGCGTTCCCGCCAGCAGCGCCTCGGCGAAGACCATGCCGTAGCTTTCGCGCCGGCTCGCCAGCACCAGCGCCGCCGCGCCGTGCAGCCAGTCGGCCATCGCCCCATGCGCCACCGGCCCCACCAGCCGCGCCGCGCCGCCCGAGGCTTCGGCCAGCCGGCTCAGCGCCGCATAGGCGCCCGCATCGCCGCCCCCGGCGATCTCCAGCCGCAGGTCCGGAACCTCCCGCGCCGCCGCCGCCGCCGCCCGGATCATCAGCGCCGCGTTCTTGTTGGCATGCCCCGCCAGGTGAAAGGCCGAGCGCAGCAGCGGCCCCGCCGCCTCCGGCGCCCGCGCCGCGTCCAGGGGCGTCGGACAGGGCAGGCACCGCACGAAGCCCTCGCGCGGGCCCAGCCGCGCCGTCAGCGCGTCGCGCGTCCACGGCGCGAAGGGCAGCACCGCCGCCGCCTCGCGCCACATGCGCCGCCAGCGCGGGCGCAGATCCGGCCGCGCGCCCAGGATCTTCAGGTCCGAATTGCCCTGGCTCGACAGAATCAGCGGCACGCCGAAGCCGCAGGCCGCCACCGCCGCCGCCAGCGCGTCGGTCGACAGCTTGTGCGCATGCACCGCATCGGGGGCGAACCCCTCGTCGCGCGCCGTCTCCAGCACATAGGCCCCGACCCGGCGCAGACCGCCCAGCAGGCGCACCCCCAGTCCCGGCGCCCCATAGGCCACCGCCCGGTGGCCGCGCCCCGCCGCATCCTCGAACGGCAGCGACGCGATCCCCGCGCCCCCCACCCGGTTCAGCGAGAACACCCGGTGCTCATGCTCGGGGACCAGCTCCAGCAGGTTGCGCACCGCCGGCGTCTTGCCCGGCGCCAGCGGGTCGGGATAGTCGGCCGTGACATGCAGCAGCCGCATCACAGGCGCTCGCGGCCCAGCTCCCACCCCCGCTGCCAGGCCGGCGCGCGCGCCGCCCCCGCCCCCGCCGTCCCGGTCCCGGCGCCGCTCCCGGCCGCCGCGGATTTCTCCGCCGCGCGCAGATAGGCGGCGATCAGCGGCTCGATCTGCCGCTCCCAGCCCAGCTCCTCGACCACGCGGCGCCGGCCGAAGGCGCCCATGCGCGCCCGCGCCGGCGCGTCCTCCAGCAGCTGCGCCAGCTTGGCCGCCATGTCCGCCGGATCGTTCGGCGCGGCGTAGAGCGAGGCCTCCCCCGCGCTCACCCGCCCCTCGGTCACCTCGAACTGCACGATGGGCCGCTCGAACGCCATGTATTCCATGATCTTGTTCATGGTGCTCAGGTCGTTCATCGGGTTCACCCGATCGGGGTTCACGCAGACGTCGGCGGTGCTGAGCACCTCGAACAGCTCCGTGTCCGGCGCGCGCCCGGCGAAGGTCACGTGATCGGCCAGGCCCATCGCCTCGGCCTGGGCCTGCAGCCCCTCCAGCGCCGGGCCGCCGCCCACCAGGGCGAACTGCACCGACCGGCCCTGCTCCAGGCACAGGATCCGCGCGCTTTCCAGCAGCAGGTCCAGCCCCTCCTGATCGCCCATCACGCCCACATAGCCGATCAGATGATCGCGGCCCTTGCGCCAGTCGGGATTGGGCGCCGACGGCCGCAGGCGCCCCGCATCGGGGCCGGAGCGCACCACGAACACGTCCTCCGCCGCCATGCCCCCGCGCTCGCGCGCGATGCGCGCATAGCTCTCGTTGGTGGCCAGCGACACGTCGGCCGCGGCGAAGCTCGCCCGCTCCAGCCGGCCCATCAGCCGCCAGAACAGGTCGCGCTTGCCGAACTTGGCCTCGTAAAGCTCGGGGCAGATGTCGTGATGGTCGAAGATGAAGCGCACGCCGCGCCGCCGGAACAGCCTAGCGATCAGGAACAGCAGATCCGGCGGATTGCAGGCCTGCACCGTGTCGAACGGACGCTCGGCGTAGATCTCCTGCGCCAGGCGCGCCTGGTGGAACAGCGCCGCGCCGTATTCGCGCACGTAGCCCAGGGCCCCCGAGGCGTCGACCGGCAGGGGATGGCGGTGGATGCGCACCCCCTCCAGCACCTCGTGGTCGGCCTCGAAGCCGCGGCCCTTGGGGCAGATCACCTCCACCTCCGCCCCCGCGGCGGTCAGGGTCCGCGCCTCCTGCCAGACGCGTCGGTCGAAGGGCAGCGGCAGGTTCTCCACCAGGATCAGGATGCGGCGGCCGGCCAGGGGCCGGGTCTCCTGCAGCGCGGCGAAGGCCTCGGCCACGGGATCATGGGTCATCGTCTGGCTCCCAGGCTCAACATGCGAAGGTCTCAGGGCAGGGCGTCGAGGTCGCGCCGGTCCTGCCCCGCGGGCAGGTCCAGGGCGCGCGCGGTGCCGTTGGCGACCACCACGCGGTCGAAGCCGCCGGCGCTCAGGCGCGCCTGCGCGGCCTCGGCCCCGATCAGCAGCGCCTCCAGCTGCGGCAGCTGGGCATAGGCCCAGCCCAGATTGGCGCCGACCAGCTTTTCCGCGTCGATGGCCGGGTCGAAGATGCGCAGCTCGTAGCCCTCGGCCAGCAGGCGGCGCGCCAGGTCCACATGCGGGCTTTCGCGCAGATCGTCGGTGCCGGCCTTGAACGCCAGCCCCGCCACCAGCACCGAGGCGCCGGGCGCCAGCCCCTCGGCCGCGTAATCGTAGAGCCGGGCCTTGTGCGCGGCGTTGGAGCGCAGGAGCGAGTCCACCAGGGGCGCGTTCACCCCCGCCTCCGCCGCGATATGCGCCAGCGCCCGCACGTCCTTGGGCAGGCAGGATCCGCCGAAGGCGCCGCCCGGGCGCAGGTAATAGGGCGAGATGTTCAGCTTTTCGTCGGCCACGAAGATCTTGTGCGCCGTCTTGGCCTCGATGCCCAGATCGAGGCAGACGCGCCCGATCTCGTTGGCGAAGGCGACCTTGACCGCGTGCCAGGCGTTGTCGACGAACTTGGTCAGCTCCGCCTCGCGAAAGCCCACGCGGAACACCGGCGCCTCCAGCCCCTCGTGCAGCGCCTCCATCACCGGATCGGGGCGCGCCCCCTCGGTGCCGATGACGATCTTGGGCGGGTTGAAGAAATCGTGGACCGCCGAGCCCTCGCGCAGGAATTCGGGATTGTAGGCGAGGCGCGCCTTGCCGCCCATCTCCGCCCCCAGCCGCGCCTCCAGGATCGGACGCACGAGGGTTTCCATCGATCCGGGGCGGAAGGTGGAGCGGTAGGCGATGGTCAGCGGCGCCGTGCGCTCGCTCTGCGCCAGCGCCTCGGCGATCTGGCGCGTCACCGCGGCCACATGGCCCATGTCATGCCCGCCGTCGGGCCCCGAGGGCGTGCCCACGCACACGATCGCCCCGTCCGCATCGGCCAGCGCGTCGCCGATCTCGCGCCGCGCCGTCAGCAGGCCCTTGCCGCGGGCCTCGGCCAGCATGTCCGCCAGCCCCGGCTCCACGATGGGCGCGTCGCCCGCCTCGATGGCCGCGACCTTGCGCGCGCTCACGTCGACGCCGGTGACGCGCCGCCCTTGGGAGGCCAGGCAGCAGGCCGCGGTGAAGCCCACATAGCCAAGGCCGAAGATCGCCAGATGCATGGCCGGAAAAGTCCCCCACGAACGCCGTCCGGATCGGATACCGGGCCGCTGGTAGCAAAGCGGTTGACGAAGCGCGAGGAAAACGGCGCCCCGGTCCGGGACGACGGCGCGGATGTCCCGCCCGGTGCGCGCCCCTCGGGGGGATCGACCCCCCTCGTGACGCGGCCGCGCAAAGCGCGGCTGGCCAGGTCTCGGAGGGCGGTGCGAGCGGTTCTGTTTTCGCAGTTTGCTGAGAAGGCCCTTGGGGGGCCTTCGCCAAGCGTGCGGCGAGTCGTCGTTCCTGGCCTCGCCGGCGCAGGCTGGAGGGCGGGCCGACGCTCTTGCCGCAAGGCAAGGCGTTCGGGGCGGCCGGAAGCGCGCCGGCGCTCAGGCCCCCTGCCCGGCCTTCAGCGCCCGGTACAGGGTGCTGCGCCCGATGCCCGCCTGCCGCGCCGCGCGCGTCGGGCTCTCCCCCGCCGCCACCAGCGTCAGCGCCGCGCGCAGCGTCTCGGCATCCGCCGGCGGGCGGCCCGGACGCCGGCCCCGGGCCCGCGCCGCCGCGATCCCGTCGCGCGTCCGCTCGGCGATCAGCGACCGCTCGAACTCCGCCAGCGCCGCGAAGACATGCAGCACCAGCGCCCCGGCGGCCGAGCCCGTGTCGATCCGCTCCTCCAGGCTCTCCAGCGCCGCGCCCGCCGCGCGCACCCGCTCCACCAGCGCCAGAAGCTCGCCCAGGCTGCGCCCCAGCCGGTCCAGCCGCACCACGCAGACCACGTCGCCCTCGCGCAGCTGCGCCAGCAGCGCCTCCAGCCCCGGCCTTTCGACCGCCCCCCCGGAAGACCGCCGCGCCCCTGCCCGCCCCGAAGCCCGCCCCGAGGCCACGTCCTCGAACAGCCGCGCCGCCCCCGCCGCCTGCAGCCGGGCCCTCTGCCCCGCCAGGTCCTGAGACGGCGTCGACACCCGCGCATAGCCCAGCTTCATGGCGTCCCCCAAACGGCCGGTTTCGGGACGCACGGCGCAGCCGCCGGCACGCCCCGAAAACCCATCCCGCAAATCCATCCCGAAATCCAGGGCCGTCCCGAAAGGGAACCGCCCTTTTCAGGACGGCAGCGCATAGCCCCAGCGGCCCAGGTCCAGCCCCGTCAGCCGCTGCAGCTCCGCATTGCTCTGGGCATAGTAGTCCGGGCCCAGGATCTCTTCGATCCGCGCCCGCCGCGCCGCCAGCCGCCGGGCGGCCCAGCGCTCCGGAACCGCCCGGGACAGCACGCGGAACGCCCGTCCCTTCCAGCGCGAGGACCCGATGGCCGCCCGCGCGTTCAGATTGTTGGGCGAGCCCAGAAATCCCAGCCACGGCAGGGCCCGGTGCAGCCAGTCATAGGCCGCGCTCTCGGCGTTCGCCCGCCGCTCCGGCGCCGCGCCGGACAGATCCCCCGACGCGCCGGCGAAGGCCTGAAGCTCCGCCAGGAACGCCGCGGGATCCGCGCGGAACGCCTCATAGGGCATGACCCGCACGTTCCGCGCCCCGAACCGCGCCTGGTAATGGGCCGTCAGCCGATGGAAGCGGAACGCCTCGGGGTCGAACATCGGCGTCTGATATTCGTTGTAGGTCGTCAGAAACCGCCGCAGACCCGCCGCCCCGCCGGCGCGCAGGAAATGCCCGTGCGAGGAATGGATCAGCGCGGTCTGCTCGCGGATCGTGATCAGGATCTTCGCGTGCGGGAACACGGCGTGCAGCCGCTCCGCCACCTCCCGCGCATTGATCCCGCCGGTGAGCATGTGGCCCACCAGATCCTCATGGCTGAGCACCGGCGTCCGGCCGTCGCGGACATAGCTCTGCGCCTCGGACCTCACCGCCTGCGCATCGAAATCGAACGGGGAGGCCAGCCGCCCCCCCCAATCGGCCCGCTCCCCCGGCCCGGTCAGAAACGCCCAGCCCAGGAACATCGGGTCCCCGCGCCCCTCGGCATCCAGCGGCGCCAGGGCCGAGAACCCGCCGAGACCGGGCGAAAAGACCTCGCGCTGCAGCCAGGTCGTGGCGGTCTTGTGCCAGCCGATATGCAGCAGCGGCGTCATTCCTCGGGCGGCGTCGCGTCGCGCGCGGACCTGGACCCCGGCCCGAAACCCGGCCCAGACCCCTGTGCAGACCCCGGCCCGGATCCCTGTGCGGCGCCCTGTGCAGACCCCGGCAGGGATTTCGGCCATTCCGCGGTCAGCAGAACCGCCCGCGCCAGATCGGCCACGCCCGGCAGGGCCGCATCGGGGCCCTTCAGCTCGAACACCGGCCCCTCGCGCCCCTCGCGCTCCACCAGCTCCAGCCCCGCGGTCAGGGGCAGGCGGCCGGCGATGCGCCCCGCGCCGCGCAGGGCCGGCGCCGCGCGCGCGGTCCCGTGGATCGCCGCGTCCGCGGCGCGCGACAGGGCCGTCAGGCGCGCCTCCGCCCCCTGCCCCTCGGTCATCGCCAGCGCGCCGGCCAGCGCCGCCGCGCCGCCCTTGTCCAGCGCCTCGGCCAGCTTCAGCGCCGCGCGCTCGGTCAGCCGCGGGCCCAGCGGGTCCAGCGCCTCGCCCAGCTCCTCGGCCAGGCGCGCGCATTTGCGGATCTTGTGGCGACGGGTCTTGGAGCCGGCGGCGAACAGCGCCTCCACCGCCTCGGCCACGTCGTCGAAGGCGCCGGCCTCGACCGCGCGCACGGCGACGCGGCCGCGCTCGTAGGGGGTCAGGCCCAGGCGCACCTCGTTCTCCTCGACCATGGCCACATAGGCGGCGGGGTCGGGCAGGCCGGTCTCGTCCCGCGCGCGGACCACGGCGCGCAGCGTGGCGAATTTCGCGTCGCCCGTATGGGCGTGCAGGGCCCGCAGCGCCTGCAGCCGGCGCCAGCCCGACACCAGGCCGAAGCGGCCCTCGGGCAGGGGCACCACCTCGGCCGGCGTGCGCTGGCCATGCTCGGCGATGGAGGCGACGAGGGCCTGCGTCTCCTCGTCGGGCTGCGCGTCGGTCACGCGGTCGCGCGCCAGGTGGCCGGCCTCGATCCGGTCGAGCGGCAGGTCGCGCAGCAGGCGGCCCTCGGCCTCCGCCTCCGCCAGGCGGCGGGCGTCGCGGGCGGCCGCGGCCCGGGCCTCGGCGGCGGCGGCGACGGTTTCGGCCAGGGGGACGGCGCCGCCCGGCGGCCTCGGCGGGCCGGCGGATCCGCGATTCGGGGCGGGACCGGGGGCAGGACCGGGACCTGGGGCGGAGGCGGGGGCAGGACCGGAGGCGGGGGCAGGGGCGGCGCCGCCCCCGCCGGCGGTTTCGGACGTCTCGGGCGGCACGGTCAGTCGGCGTCGGGCCATGGCTCAGACCTCCTGCGCCTGGGCGAGATCGCGGGCCCAGGCCGCCTCCACCAGCGCCCGCATCTCCGCCCAGACCGCGTCGAAGGCGGCGCGGCCCCTGGCATAGGTCGCCGGGTTGAAATCCCTGGGATCGGCCTCGTAAAGGGCGCGGCCCTGCTCGCCCGCCTGGCCCGCGGCGGCGGTCTGATCGAGGCGGCAGCGGGCCATCAGATCGCCGAAGCCCCGGTCGATCAGCGCCGCCATCTCCGCCTGCTGGGCCGGGTCGTAGCGGGTGATCAGGCAGCGCGCCGCGTCCCATTCGAACCGCAGCCCCGGCTCCGCCGCCTCGATCGAGGCGAAGGCCGCATGCAGCATGTCGAAGAAGCGCCCGGTCGAATCGAAATCCAGAAAGCTCGCCCCCAGCGGGGCCAGCAGCAGATCCGCCGCGGCCAGCGCGTTCAGCGTCAGATAGCCCAGCGCCGGCGGGGTATCGACGATCACCAGGTCATAGGCGTCGCCGGCCTCGGCCTTGGCGGCCAGCGCCTCGGCCAGCCCCGCGCTCAGCGCGTCCCACAGCGCCCAGTCGGGCAGGGCCATGCGCCAGACGGGGATCTGGAATTCGGCCCAGTAGAGATCGAGCTGCGCCGGGATCAGATCGATGGCGGGCCAGCGCGTGGCGGCGATGGCCTGGACGGGCGGTTTCGCGCGCGCGCGCAGCAGCCCCTCGTCGTCCAGGGGCAGGCCGGCGGCCTCCAGCGCCAGCGCATGGTCCCGCGCCAGGATCGGCCAGGCGGTGCCCCAGGCATCCTCGGCCCGCCCGCCCATGAGGGCGGAGAGCGAGCCCTGGCTGTCCAGATCCACCAGCAGGACCCTCAGCCCGTCGAGCGCCGCCGCCTGCGCCAGATGCGCCGCCACGGTGGTCTTGCCCACGCCGCCCTTGAAGTTGGCGACGGCGAGGATCTTGGCCGCCGCGCCCTCGGGCCGCTCCGCCGTCAGCCCGGCGCGCCGCCGTTCCTCGACCAGCGCGGGCAGGGCGAGGCCCCGGGGATGGGCCGCGGTCAGCCTGCGCCGCAGCTCCGCCGGATCGGGGGAGGGGATCAGCCAGCGCGCGGTCTCCGCGGCCCCGAAGGTCCGCAGGCTCTCATGGGGCGCGGGCCTGTGGGCCAGCAGAGCCTCGCGCGTTTCGGCCGCCCGGCCCGCGGCCTCGGCGAAGCGGTCGGTTCCGGGGGGCGCGTCGGGGAGAGGATCGGGGAGGGGATCGGACGGGGGATCGGACGGGGCGCCCGACGCCGTGCCGGACGACGTTTCAGAGGGGGGGGCGGGGCCGTCGCGACGGGTCTCGCGACGCGGCGCTTCGCCCCGGCTCTTGGGTTCGGGCTTCATGGCGTGGTCCTCTGCTGCTCTCAGGGCCGCCTTTTCATTGCCTGCATCCTAGCAAGTCCCGCGCGGTTCCGCATGCGAAACCTCCCGGTTCCGCGCGGGGCTTCGGCTTGGGGCGCCCGCGTTCCGCATGCGGAACCGCGCCGAAGGCCCCCGGTGTTAATTAGGTGTTAGAGTCAGTGTTAAGAGAGTCGCCCCCTCCGCAACCCCTTGATCCAAAACCTAAAAAACGCCAAAAAATCGCCGCCCCGACTCCAGAACCACGATAGGGCGACTCCAGACCCACGATTCGCTGAATCCAAAACCACGAAAACCGGCCTTGCGTAAATGAAACCACGAAACTACGCTCGGCGTTAATGAAACCACGAAACCCCGCCGGTCAGAGCGGGGCGGCCGAGCAGGACCGCCATGCACGATCTCTCCTCCGTCCAGCCGCAGCGTCCGCCGCTGCTGCCCGATCGGCACCCCACGGCCGACTTCTTCATCTGCGACGTGCTCGACGCGATTCCCAAGGACGACATCGCGTCCATGGAGCATCCGATCTTCTCGCTCTCCACCCGGCCGGACCGGCGCATCCTCACATACGCCCATGGCGGCACGTCGGTGGAGATCACGCCTTCGGTGAAGGGTCTCGCGACGATCCACGACAAGGACGTGATGATCTACTGCATCAGCCAGCTGATCGCGAAGATGAACGCGGGCGAGCCGCCCTCGCAGACCCTCCATCTCAAGGCGCACGACCTGCTGGTGGCGGTGAATCGGGAGACCTCGGGCGACGGCTACCGGCGTCTGCGCGAGGCGTTCGAGCGGCTCAGCGGCACGCGCATCGTCACCAATATCGAGACCGGGGGCGAGGAGACCACCACCGGCTTCGGCCTGATCGACAAGTGGGAGATCACGCGCAAGACGCGCGACGGGCGCATGGTCGGCGTTTCGGTGACGCTGTCGGACTGGATGTATCGGGCGATCCTGGCCAAGTCCGTGCTGACGCTGCACCGCGACTATTTCCGTCTGCGCAGACCGCTCGAACGCCGCGTCTACGAGATCGCCCGAAAGCATTGCGGGCATCAGCCGGACTGGCGCATCGGGCTGGATCTGCTGCTGAAGAAATGCGGCTCGACCTCGCCGCGCCGGGTCTTCAAGTCGATGATCAAGGCGCTGGCGGAGCATGACCATCTGCCCGATTACACCGTGACGCTGGAGGGCGAGCAGGTGGTGTTCCGCAATCGCGAGCGCCTGGCGGAGATGGAGGCGGCGGAGTTCCCGGTCTTCGACGCCGAGGTGATGCACGACGCGGCGACGGTGGCCCCGGGCCTGGACCCGGCGGTTCTGGAGCAGGATTGGCGGCGTCTGTGGGTGGAGACCGGCTGCCCGGCGCTGCATGACCCGGCCAAGGCGTTCCTGGCCTTCTGCAGGCGACGGGCGGAGCGCGGCGCGTAGCGCCGCTCGGGCGGCGCCGAAGGCGGGGCAGGGCCCCCGCGCCCTGCGCCCCCCCCTTTCGGCCCCCGCCGCAAGGCGGCCCCGGATCAAGTCCGGGGCGAGCCTGCGCCCGCCCTCCCGCCAGCGCAGACCTCGAAGCAGCGGACAAGCCGAGTCGTCGAAAGGGTCAAGGCTCGCAAGCGCTCTTGGCGCGCAGCGACCGCCGAAGGCGGCTCGGCCTTGAGGCTTTCGGCGACTCGGCGAACGCTCGCCAGAGGCCCGCCCTTGCGGGCCTTCTCAGCAGAATCGCGTCTTCTAAAACTCCAGGGTCAACGCCGCAGGTTCCGCAAGACCCGCCCGCTGGCGTCCCCTCCCCCTGCAGGGGGAGGGACAGGGAGGGGGGGCGGTGTCTCGTGCGCGAAGCGCCCCGGCAAGGCGGTCTGCGAAGCGGTTCGGAGCCTTTTCGCCGCCCTTTCCCCCCGCGCTTTTCCCGTGCGGTCAGGCGTCGGTGGGCGGGTAGCCCAGGCGGGCGGCCAGGTCGCCGGTCAGTTCGATGAAGAGCGCCCGGTGCGCCGGGCCGAAATGCTCGGGCCATTCGTTCGGCCGGCCGGAGCGGACATGCGCCAGCTTGCCCTTCACCTTGGACAGCGAAAAGCCCATGGCGATCTCCACGGCCTCGTCGCGGGCGGCGGGGACGAAGCCCCAATGGTCGAACAGGCGCGCCCAGCCGCCGGCCTCGTCCTGCAGCATGCTTTCATAGGTCATCTCCAGCACGCCGGGATGGCCGTAGGGCCAGTCGGCCATGTGCTTGCCGTCGGCGCGGGCGAAGCGGCGGATCTCGGCCTCCAGCCCCTCTTCGTCGGACAGCGACAGCAGGTGTTCCTGATAGCTCTTGCCGCCGAAGCGGTCGCGCGGCTGCAGCGCCCAGTCTTCGGTGGTGCGCTTGTGATAGAAGAAGCCGGAGACGATCATGTCGCGCGGATCGCGGATCATGTGGGCGGCGCGGAAGGGCGGCAGGGCCGCGAGGTCCAGCTGCGAATGGTTCTGCAGAAAGATCGCCTGGCCGGCCAGCTCCGGCTGCTTGCCGACCAGGAACGGCAGTTCCCAGCGGGCGGCCACGGCGCGCAGCACGCGGGCGAACCAGACCGTGCCGGATTTGTGGTGGCAGGCATGCACGACCAGCGGCGGGCGGCCGAGGCCGGGGGCGAAGGGCCGGCGCAGGGCGCGTTCGACGGCGCGGCGGATCATGCGGCGCTTCCCTTGCCCGACGCCGGGGCGGGGGCAGGGGCGGGGGCGGGCGCCTCGGCCGGCGGGCCGTCGAGCGTGGGGGCGTAGCCCAGCTTCGCCGCCAGGTCCCCGGTCAGCTCGCGGAACAGCGCCCGGTGCTCGGCCGAGAACTGCTCGCGCCACTCCTCCGGCCGGCCGGAGCGCACGTGGTCGAGCTTGCCCTTCACCTTGGACAGCGAGAAGCCCATGGCGATCTCCACGGCCTCGTCGCGCGACCGGGCGTTGAAGCCGTAATGGTCGAAGATGCGGGCCCAGCCGCCGGCCTCGTCCTGCATCATGTCCTCGTAGCGCACTTCGAGAAAGCCGGGCTCGGCATAGGTCCAGGCGGCCATGATCCGCCCCTGGCCGCGTTCGGCGAAGCGGCGGATCTCCTCGGCCAGGCCCTCATGGGCGTCGAGGCCGTTGAGATGCGCCTGATAGCTCTTGCCGCCGAAGCGGTCGCGCGGCTGCAGCGCCCATTCTTCGGTGGTGCGCTTGTGGTAGTGGTAGCCGGAGACGATCATGTCGCGCGGATCGCGGATCATGTGCGTGCCGCGGCGGCGGCGCGGCAGCGCGGCGGGGTCGATGCGCGAATGCGACTGCATGAAGATCGCCTCGCGCCCCAGCTCGGCCTGCTCTCCCATCAGCATCGGCAGCGACCAGCGCTGGGAGACGGCGCGCAGCACGCGCATGAACCACACGGTGCCGGCCTTGTGGTGGCAGCCGTGCACGATCAGCGGCGCGCGGCGCAGATGCGGGGCGAAGGGCGAATGGACGAGGCGGCGCATCACGCGGTCGAACATCGAGGGCCTCCAGGGCGGGTCGGGAACGCGGCGAAGCGACAGTGCCCTCAGGGGCGGCGAAACGCGATCAGACTCTTGGTCATCAGCGCGAAGCGTTCGCGCCGGTGCTCGGCATCGGGAAACAGCGCCCGCATGGCCGCCTGATCGAGCAGCGAGGTGTGATCGACCAGCGCCGCGCCGGCGCGCCAGTCGGGCTGCTGCGCGCGGTAGCCGACCTTGTAGCGCACGCCCAGCTGGGCGCGCGTGGGCGCCGGCAGCCAGTGGAAGAACGGGACGCCGTAATGGGGCTCCATGGGGAACCACAGATAGGGGGTCTGCACGTAATAGGCGGGGGCGAGGCGGCGGGTTTCGTCGGCCATGGCGGCCATGTCCTGCAGGCCGCCGACATGTTCGATGACGCTGTTGGAGTGGGCGAAGTCGAAGGCATGGTCCGCGTACTGAGGCATCGCGCGCGCGTCCCCCAGCTCGTAGGTCACGTCCAGACCGTCATCCGGCGCGGCGCCGGTCTCCAGCTCCACCTCCTCGTTGTTGAGGATGATGATGGAGACCTTGGGCGCCAGGTCGTCGCCGAGCAGCGTCCAGTAGTCCCGCCGTCCGCCGACGTCGAGGATGCGCACGCGCCCGTCCCCTCCGGTCTTCGCGGCCCGGGCGGAGAGGGCCTGGATCAGCTCTTCGACCAGCTCGAAGCGTTTGCGGCGAAAGCGCGAGGCGAGGGAGGTCTTGTCGTTGACCTGGGGACGCATGGGCGAAGAGCTCCGGCAAGGACGCGGTCGACCGGCGAAGGATCGCCGGCGCGGCCGGGTCTTAGCGCGGAATGGTGAAGGGAAGAAGGGCGGGGGGCGACGTTTCGGCCGCCCCCCGGAGGGGCCAGGCCGTCAGGCGAAGACCATGTGCGGGGCGAGCGGCGCCTGCCATAGCAGGTGGATCGCATGCGCGAGATCGCCAAGGCCGACGCCGAGCAGGCCGGCGGCGTGCAGGAGGTCGCCTGCTCGGTCGCCCAGCTGGACGCGATGACCTGGCGCAACGCGACCATGGCCGCCGAGACGGCGCGCGAGGTCGCCTGCTGCTTGAAACGGCCCCTGAGCCGCCCCGCCCTGCGCCGCCTGAGCCGCCGGGGGGCGGGGTTGGGGGCAGGGGGACATCATGAAGCCCGCGCCGGTTGGGGCGGCGCGGGCGAGGTCGTCTTGGAGGACTTTGGGCGCGTTGTCGGCGAGGGGCGGTTTCGTCAAGCCGCCTGCGACGGCGTGTCGGGACCTTCGGGCTTCTCTTGCCGATTGTCGTTGGCGGCCGCTCGGTCACGCTCACGAACGTAGACTTGGCAGTCCTTCTGCGCCTCGAGCATACGCTGCACCGCCGCAAAGAAGGCGGCGTCGTCTCCATATCCGCGGCGAGAAGAACCGCGGCCGCTTCCGAAACCTGTGGTCATTTTGTTTCTCCCGAGAGATGCGTGGCGCCGGTTGTGTTTCCGACGATTGCCAAGTTACATCTCAGGTGCCGACCAGAGTCGCTAAAACTCCTTGTTTGTCAGTGATATGACGAGTTTTTGGAGCCGATAAGCCGCTTTGACCGCGCTGCTTCGCAGGATTTGCGCGTCGAATTCTCGATAGAGGATCGATCTCCGTATCGGAGCGCGCATTTAAGGCCTGCCGGCGGCCCATGAGCATCGTTTCCAAGCGAGGAGCGACTTCCTCCCGCACGAATCGAGGCGCTTTGCGTTTCCAGCCTCAGCGGTTCGGAGAGCGCGCTTCAGTGCGCACAGATTTTAGACTTGTCGCACAAAAACAAGCTGACGCTCGTCATCCGTCTGGTTGAGGCATTCATTTTTGATGAAAGCGCGGTGGATGTGCTCAGTCTTTCACAAATTCGTCGCGTGGGATCGTTTCACTGCACGATGAACGGACTTTTGGATGAGGCGAGCGCAAAAATGTCTGAGGATCAGGATTTCAGAACCGAGGCGGTGCGGCTCCTGATCCGCTGGGCGCAACACGACGCTCAGATCGATGGCGCGAAGGCGAACCTCGAAATCCTCGCCAAGCATCTTGGAAGCGACCGGGACAAGCTGAACCGTTTCCTGCTCGGCAACCTGAACCGGGACGAAATCCTTCAGCGCGCGGATGCGCTGGCGGAGAAGCTGCGTCTTGTCCTGAAGGCGCAGAAGGCGCTGCCGGCGCCGATCATCGAGGTGATGGAGCGGGTCTATGGCCCGGAAGTTCGTGAGGCGGCAGGAGAGATCATCCAAAGCGCCCATGTGCTCGGTTTCCGCAGCCTCACTGAAATGGCTGAAAATGCACCCTCGATCGCGCCGCTCGAAGGGTTGAGCTTCGCGGTCCGCGTCGCCAACGAGTTCATTCAGGACCCGGCGAGCCCTGCGGGCGACCCGCGTTTCGTGCATGGTTGGTCGCTCTCGGTGCTCAACGTGCTGCCCGAACACGTGCAGACCGGCCGTCATCACCCGCTCTTCAAGTTCAGACAGGAGGGCAGGAACGGTTACCGCACCGACATCGAAGGCGTGGTCGTGCCGAGACGCGACCGCATCCTTTTCGAAGGCGTGGATGTGCAGGAGCGACGTGCCTTCATGGCCTCGCTGGCCATCAATCTCGATGACCTGGAGCGGTATCGAAAACTCGATCCGCCTCGCTCGTTGCGCGGGTTGATGCTCGGCCTTTCAAGCGCGCGTGCGCCGTTCGCCGCGCTGTTCGACGTGCTGCCGATTCCAGGATCGGTTCTGCCCGAGGAGGCCTCGGAAGATGAGCAGACGGCGTTCAAACGCATCTACTACGAGGCACGCGAGGCCGCCGGCGTGCGTGATCTCGAAGGGACGCTTCATCACATGCGCAAGCTCGGCGTCGTCGCCGACCGCAACCGGTTGGAGCAGCTGCAGCTGAACTCCGCTCAGAGCCTGGTGCTCTCCACGGCCTGAACGCCCCTCAATACCCCCCCGCCCATTCCCCCCGCCGCCGCCACACCTCCGCCCAGACCTCCGCGCTTTCGCGCTTGCGCCCGCCCAGGCCCCCCAGCGCCCGCGCCGCCCAGACGCGGGTCAGGGGCCAGAGTTTGTACAGAAAAATCATCGCCTCCCGCGCGCCGGGCGCCGCGTGGCGGTGGATCAGCGTCGCCTTGCCCTTGAGGATGCGCACCACGCGGTCCGCGCGCACCGTCTCCGACGCGCCGCCGTGGTGGATGATCGTCGCCTCGGGGGTCAGGCGGGGGCGGGCGCCCAAGGCGCGCGCGCGCAGGCAGAGGTCGGCCTCCTCGCCATACATCACGTAGGACGGATCGAAGCCCTCCAGCGCCTGCCACAGGTCGCGGTCGATCAGCAGCAGGCAGCCGACGACGATGTCCACCTCGCGCTCGCTGTCGCGCGCCCAGCCGCCATAGGCTTCGGCGTTGAAGATCGCGGAGTTCGGCAAGAGGCCCGTCAGGCCCGCCGTGCGGCAGAACGTGGTCCAGAGCGTCTGGCGCCGCCAGCAGGAGGAGGGGTTGAGCGACCCGTCGGCGAAGCGGGTGCGGCCGCCCCAGATGCGCGCCTGCGGGACGCGGTCGGCGAAGGCGGCCAGACGGTCCAGCGCCCGGTCCAGAACCACCGTGTCGGGGTTCAGGAGCAGGAGGCGTTTTCCCCGGGCCTCGCGCGCGGCGAGGTTGTTGGCCCGCGCGAAGCCGTGGTTTTCGGCCTCGAGGATCAGCCGCACGCGAGGGTCGCGGCCGGGCGCGCCCTCGGGCGGGAAGCGCGCCGCCAGCGCCGCCGCCGAGCCGTCGGGGGAGGCGTTGTCGACCACGATCAGCTCGAAGCTTTTTTCGCGCGTTTCGGCCAGCACCGAGTCGAGGCAGGCCAGCGTCATCTGCCGCGTGTTGTAGCTGACGACGATGATGGAAAGATCGGGGATGGAAAGATCGGGGGCGGAGAGGTCGGGGCTCGAAAGCGCGGCGCCGCTCATCCGAAGCGCTTCCTGAGGCGCTTGAGGATCAGGCCCGGGTTGCGCGCGGCGCGGCGCACCAGCCGCATGGGGTCGCGCCAGTCGCCGTAGCGGTTGATGGGCAGCTCCAGCAGCTCCGGCCAGGCCAGGCGCACCGAATCGAGGATCATGCGGTTGCCGCGCCGCCAGTCGGGCGGCAGCGACAGCATCGCCTGAAAGCAGCGGCGCGAGATCATCGGCGAGACCTCGGGCAGGCCCGGCGCCACATAGGCCTGGGCGAAGGCCCAGCAGCCCATGCGCAGCTCCAGATACGCCAGGTCGAGGCGCAGGAACGGGTCGCGGATATGGGCGATGGAGGGCAGCCAGGCCTCCACCGCCGCGCGCACCGCCGCGTTGGCCGGCATGCCGAAGCGCGGGACGATCTGGTCGGCGTCCACCTCCAGCTCCGGCCCGTCGCCGGGGCGCCAGAAGAAGGCGCGGCCGATCTCCCCCCCGAAGCCGGCGATCAGGGTTTTGCCGGCATCGCGCAGGGGGTCGGTGGCGGGATGCTCGACGCGGTTGCCGCCGCCGATGGCCTGGCCGGCGCGGGCATGCCACTCGGCGGCGCGGGCCTCGTCGGCGCGGGCGCGGGGCAGGGTGCGGCGCCTGAGGCCGAAGCGGGCGGCGAGTTCCTTGGCGCGGTGCAGGTCCAGGTCGGCGTTGGGCCCCTCGGCGGTGACGAAATCGATGTCTTTCGCGAAGTCGCGGCAGGCGGCGAGCAGGAAGCGGGTTTCGTTGCCGGCGGTCAGGCTCATGGCGCAGGGGCGGTCGTCGATCAGGGCGCGGGCGGTGGCGCGGGCGTCGGCGAGGATGACGCGGCAGGCGGCCTCGGGGTCGTCCGTCGTGGGAATGGCGTCGCGGGGCCAGATGCGGGTCTGGGTCCAGGCGTCCAGATCGAGGGCGTGGTTGGTCAGCACCCGCGTGACGCCCCTGTGGGCGGTGAGGCCGGCGGGAAACCAGCCCTCGCCCTCGATGTTCAGGGCGGCGTGCAGGGGGGCGTCGAAGCGGGCGGCGGCCTGCGGCCCCAGCAGGGCGGGGGCGGTGGCGGCGGCGAGGCCGGCGGCGGCGTCGAAGACGGCCGAGCGCGAGCCGCAGGCGTCCAGATAGAGCCGCCGGCGCCCCGGCCCCCCCTCCCGCTTTCCCCCGTCCTCGCCCCCGTCGAGGATCAGCAGATAGGTGCCCGAAAGGCGCCCCAGCACGGTTCTTTCGGCGAAATCGTCAGGGGAGGTTTCGGGGGCCCAGGGTTCGGGCAGGGTCTCGACCTCGCCAAGGACGCGGCCGGCGTCCGGGTCGACCACGGTCCCGATCAGGGCGCCGACGGGGGCGCCGGCGGCGTCGCGCAGCAGGGTCAGGCGGGCGCGGGGCCAGAGCTGCAGGCTCAGCGAGGGCAGCGCGACCTCGCGCGCGGCATGGGCCGTGCCCGCCAGCGGGTCCGGCGGCAACGGCCCGGCGGCCAGGCGCCATTGCCCGTCGAAATCCGGCGGAACGGCGAGATCGAGGCCGGGCGGCAGGCCGGCGAGGCGCAAGGAGGGATCGGTCATGGCGGCCGGATAAGGCAGAGCGGTGCGGATTCGGTCAACCGAATTGCCCGCGGCGGGGGACCTGGCGGAGCGCTGCGCGCGCGAGACACCGCCCCCCCTCCCTGTCCCTCCCCCTGCAGGGGGAGGGGACGCCAGCGGTTGGGTTCTGCGGAACTTGTTTCGTGGGAGCGGCTTTGAGGAAGACGCTTTTTTGCTGAGAAGGCCCGCGAGGGCGGGCCTCTGGCGAGCGTTCGCCGAGTCGCCGAAAGCCTCAAGGCCGAGCCGGCTTCGCCGGTCGCTGCGCGCCAAGAGCGCTTGCGAGCCTTGACCCTTTCGACGA
>JBCBYE010000744.1:0-2143 GCA_039816075.1 Pseudomonadota bacterium
CGCCGCCGATCAGCCGGTCGCGCCCCGCCGCGCCGTCGATCCAATCCTCGCCGTCCAGACCCGCCAGGCGGTCGTCGCCGCGCCGGCCATGGATCACGTCGGCCCAGCGATGCCCGCTGAGGGCGTCGTCGCCGGCGCCCCCGACCAGCCCGGCGAGCCGTCCGTCCACATCCGGCCGCGCCTCCAGATCCGCCATGGCCCGCTGCGCCGCCTGCAGCCAGCGATCCGGCAGCCCCTCGGCCGAGAGCCAGTCGAACTGCCCGAGTTCCGAGAAGGCGAAGACCACGTCGTCGGAATGCAGCGCCGCATTGATCAGGCTGCGCTCGAAGCTGGCGGGGGTCTGCGGAAAGCCGGTCGGAAACTCCTCGGTATAGACCTTGTGAGAAACGCC
Source organism: Pseudomonadota bacterium (assembly GCA_039816075.1). Lineage (GTDB taxonomy): Bacteria > Pseudomonadota > Alphaproteobacteria > Rhodobacterales > Rhodobacteraceae > Albimonas. The sequence goes on from JBCBYE010000744.1 coordinate 392, forward strand.
GATGCGGTCCTCCCACCCTTCCAGAAGTGCGGGATCGGCCGGCCAGTCGATGCGGTCCGGCGTATCGGTCAGGCGATGATCCCGCATGCGGGCGAAGTCCGCGCGGCTGCGAAGGGCGTAGAGCATGCCGCCGTCCAGCAGGCGCATCTGCGGTCCCGCGCCCTCGGCCATGCCGGTGAAGAAGGGGCCTGTCAGCTCATGCAGCGAGGCGTCGCCCACCTGACCCTCGATGCCCGGCGGATCGCCGGCCTCGCCCGGGGTGGACACGTAGGGGCCGTGCAGCACCGAAACGACGGCATCGGGAAAGGCGGCGTCGACGGCCTCCGCCACCTCGCGCCCGCGCTGGCGCGCCTGCTCGCGATAGGCGTCCAGGCCGCGGGCCGCATCCTCGGGCGGATAGTTCTCGGGGAAGTTGGTCCAGGCCTGAAAGTACTCCTCGTTGTCGAACAGAATCCCCTTGAAGCCATGGCGCGCCGCGGCGGCGGCCAGCTCCCCCACATTCGCCACCGCCTGCGCCCAGGCGGCGTCGTCGAACAGGTCGCCGGGATCGTCGATGGCAAGGAAGAGGTAGTTGGCGGTCAGCCGCTCGAACACGCCGTCCAGGGGGTCGAGCCAGACGTCGAGATCCTCGGCCGCGCCCTCCCAGCCGGGCTTGAAGGCGTTCCAGCTGTCGGGGATCTGCACGACCATGCCGTCGAAGGGCAGGGTTTCGAGATGCGCGAGGTTTTCGAGGATGCCGGCGGTGCGGGCGCCCTCGTGCTGCATCGAGACGACGATGTCCGGGCGGGCGGGGTTGCGGGCCATAGCGACGCGGCTCCTGCGGGATCGACGATATTCGCGGCAGGCTCGGGTCGGATGAGGGCGAAATCAGGGCCGGGCGGGGCGCCCGGCCTCCGACTTTCGTCAGGGGTCGAAGCGGGTGATCTTGGACCCTTCGATGCCGAGCCCGGCCATGAAGCCTTCCTGGTTGAAGAACACCGCGTAGACGTCCTGGCTGAGCGTGGTGGAGGAGAACTTGCGCGCGAAGCCCTCGTCCACCAGCACCACCGTGGGGCCCGTCCCGATCTCCCACCCGTCGGAGCGGTCGAGGTAGGACAGCGCCTCGGCGCTCATGAAGAACAGGGCGTAGCCGAAGCGCTCGGCGCCCAGCTGCAGGCCGTAGGAGGCGGCGACGGAGCGGAAGTAGCCCTGCGTGGCGCCGCCCTTCATCAACGCGCCTTCGCCGTAGGCGCCGCCGACGATGACGCCCGCCTTGACGATGTGCGGGAAGACGAGCACGGCGGCGGCCTGCTTCGCCAGTTCGGCCGCGTTGGGGTCGGCGTCGGTGAGTCGGCGCAGGGCGATGCGCGCATCCTCGTCGATCTCGGCGGCCGAGGCGGCGCGGGCGGGCGCGTTCGGCAGGGCGGCGGCCAGGGCGACGGCCCCACCTGCGGCGAGAAGCGTTCTGCGATCCATCTGCGGGGTCTCCGTGCGGCGTGATCCGCGACGAGCTTAGCGAACGCCCGGCCGTTCGTCTCGCCCTGCGGAGGGGTGAATCACGGGGCCAGGTCCACGACGTCGACCTGAGCCCGGGGGAATTCGGGGTGGAAGGCGTTGCCGTCCGGATCGTCCAGGTTGAGGAGGACGATGTCGGCCGCGCCGGGCGGCATCTGAGAGGCGCGCCAGGGCACGCCCACTTGCCGCAGGGTCGCCGGCGGCGCTTGACGTCGTCACCTGTGAAGCCATCTCGGTCAGCCCATAGGTCGTGTGCAC
>JBCBYE010000869.1:0-1516 GCA_039816075.1 Pseudomonadota bacterium
GAGGGCGCGCTGATCGCCACGCCCGAGCGCATGGAGCGCCTGGCCCCGCACCGGGTCGACGCGCTGGACGCCACCGGCGCCGGCGACGCCTTCGACGGCGCCTTTCTGGCGCGTCTCGCCGCGGGCGACGACGCCTTCGCCGCCGGCCGGCACGCCAACGCCGCCGCGTCCCTCGCCGTGCAGGGGCAGGGCGCGGTGGCGCCGCTGCCGACCCTCGCGGCCACGCAGGCCTGTCTCGCCGAGACGGAGGCCGGGGCATGAGGCTGCGGCGTGAGGCTGGGGGATGAGGCTGGGCGCGACATGACCCGATGCGACGCGGACCGATGGGAGAGGACGGCGCCATGAAGGACCTCGACGGCCTGCTGGTGGTCTCGCTCGACCAGGCCGTGGCCGCGCCCTACTGCGCCGCGCGCCTCGCCGATGCCGGCGCCCGCGTCATCAAGGTGGAGCGGCCCGAAGGCGATTTCGCGCGCGCCTACGAACGGCACGCCAAGGGCCATTCCGGGCATTTCGTCTGGCTCAACCGCGGCAAGGAGAGCATCGCGCTCGATCTGAAGACCGAAGGCGACCGCGCGGTGCTGCGCGCCCTCGTCGCCCGTGCGGACGTGGTCCTCGAAAACCTCGCCCCCGGCGCGCTGGCGCGGCTGGGCTTCGGGGCGGAGGCGCTGCGCGCGACGCGGCCGGAGCTGATCACCTGCTCCATCTCCGGCTACGGCTCCGACGGGCCCCGCGCCGCGCAGAAGGCCTACGACCTGCTGGTGCAGGCGGAGACGGGGCTCAGCTCCATCACCGGCACGCCGGACGGGCCGGCGCGGGCCGGCATCTCCGTCTGCGACATCGCCGCCGGCATCACCGCCCATGCGGCGATCCTGCAGGCCCTGTTCGCGCGGACCCGCAGCGGGCAGGGGCGGCATATCGAGGTCTCGCTGTTCCATGCGCTGGCGGACTGGATGAACGTGCCGTATCTGCACGCCCGCTACGGCGAGGGCGCGCCGGGCCGTCCGGGGCTCAAGCATCCCTCGCTGGCGCCCTACGGGGCCTTCGACTGCGCCGACGGTCGGGCGCTGCTGATCTCCATCCAGAACGAACGGGAATGGGCGCGCTTCTGCGAGGCGATCCTGGGCGCGCCGGAGCTGGCGACGCAGGCGGGGTGGAACTCGTCGGTGGCGCGCGTGGCCAATCGCGCGGCGGTGGACGGGCGCGTGGCGGAGGCGTTCGCGCGCCATGACCGCGAGGCCCTGATCGCGCGGCTGGAGGCCGCCGGCATCGCCTTCGGCCGCCTCTCCTCGCTGGACGACCTGATCGCCCACCCCCAGGCGCGCTTCGTGACCGTGCGGGCCGGCGACGCGGAGATCGAGGTCCTCGCCCCCGGCGCCGTGGTCGCCGGCGCGCCGCCCTTGCGGCCGGGCGACGTTCCGGCGCTGGACGCCCATGGCGCGGCGATCCGGGCGGAGGTCGGACTGGGCTGACGGGTCTTCCTCCGCCCGGTGCGCGCGCCTCGGGGGCATTGCGCCGA
>JBCBYE010000209.1:0-6952 GCA_039816075.1 Pseudomonadota bacterium
CGTTGAACTCGACCGGCCCCCTTCGGAACGGCCGCGCCGCGTCGACGCCGCGCTGAAGAGCCCCCCGCCGACGCCGCACCGTCGTCGCGGGGAGGCTTTTCCGGGGTCAGGCCGCGTCGCGGCGGGCGCCCTGGCGCGGAGCGCCGCCCATCCGGGCGACCGCGTCGCCCAGCTCGCCGGCATGCGCCTCCAGCGTACGTGCGAACTCCGCCGTGCGCGCGGCAAGGTCGCGGTTCTTTTGCGTCAGGTCGTCGAGCGAGCCCATGGAGCCGGCGATGTCCTCCACGCCCGCGGATTGTTCGCGGCTGGCCTCGGCGATCTCCGTGACGCGGTCGGCGACCGTGGCGACGGAGGCGGAGATCTCGTCCAGCGCGCCGCCGGTCTCGCCCACCAGACGTACGCCGTCGTCGACGCTCGAGGCGCTCTGCTGAATCAGGGTGGTGATTTGCTTGGCCGCTTCGGCGGAGCGTTGCGCCAGCGTCCGCACCTCGGCCGCGACGACGGCGAAGCCCTTGCCCGCATCGCCGGCGCGCGCCGCCTCGACCGCCGCGTTCAGCGCGAGCAGATTGGTCTGAAAGGCGATCGACTCGATGACGGTGATGATGTCGGTCACGTCGCGAGAGCTCTGTTCGATCTTGCCCATGGCATCCACCGCCTGGCGCGCGATGTCGGAGCCGCGGCCGGCATGACCCGCCGCCTCCTGCGCCGCGTCTTGGGCGGAGCGGGCGCTGTTGGAGTTGGTGGAGATCGCGGCCGACAGCTCCTCCATCGTCGCGGCGGTCTGTTCCAGCGCGCCGGCCTGCGTGTCCGCCCGTTCGGCGAGCTCGGTCGAGGTGACCGACAGGTCCGAGGCCGTCTCGTTGATCGCGGAGGAGGCGCCGGAGAGCTGCGTGGACACCACGCCCAGATCCTCGAGCGTGGCGTTCAGCGCGACGCGGAGCTCCTCGAACTGATCGGTGATGGGCTGTTCGATCCGCTTGGAGAAATCGCCTTCGGCCATGGCCCGCACGCTTTGCGTGATGCGGTGAATGCCCATGATCTGATCGGTGACGTCGCTGGCATGCTTGATGACGCCGATCTGCTTGCCGGCGCTGTCGCGCACCGGTGCGTAGACGGCGTGGATCCAGACCGGCCGACCGTCCTTGCGCACGCGCTTGTAGATGCCCGGTCGGCTTTCGCCGCGCCCCAGGTCGCGCCAGAACTCGGCATAATCCGAGGCGGCGGCGTCCTCCTTGGGCATGAAGATGCGGTGGTGCTTGCCGAGGATCTCCTCCATCCGGTAGCCCATCGCGCCGAGGAAATTGTCGTTGGCGTTCTTGATCGTGCCGTCGATGGCGAACTCGATCACCGCCTGGTTGGCGCTGATCGCGGTCACCCGCTCCAACGCGCTGTTGGCTTCGAGGCGCTTGCTGGTCTGGTCGTTGACGATGGCGAGCACGCGATGCGGCTTGCCGCCCGCATCGAACAGCGGCGCCCAGGTGACCGAGACCCACAGCGCGCCGCCGCCGCGCGTCGTCAGCGCGCCTTCCTCGGACCTCGCCTGCCCGTTCACCGCCTGATCGAAGCTTTCGGTCACGGCGGCGGACCCGACGCCGACATCGACCAGCGCGGCGAGGCGCGAGCCTCTCAGCGCCTCCGGCGTCGCGCCCAGAAGGTTCGCGGCGTTGGCGTTCGCTTCCTGCACGACGCCGTCGAGGGTGAACCAGATCAGCGCGTGCAGGCTGTCGAGGCCCTGCATCAGGCCGCGGCGCTCCACGGTGTCGGCGGATCCGCGCTTGAACACGTTCATCATTCCCGGCATCTCCAAATGGGAGGGACAACGCCGGGAAGGTGAAGGGATTCGCTTAAGCGAGCATGAAGCCTAAGCTGCTTCGCGGCTTTCCTGCCCCACGATCTCGACGATGTCCGACATGATGCGCGTCAGCTCGAAGTCCTTGGGGGTGTAGACCCGCGCCACGCCGAAGCCGCGAAGGGTTTCGGCGTCGGCGTCGGGGATGATCCCGCCGACCACCACGGGCACGTCGTCGAGGCCGGCGGCCCGCATGCGCTCCATCACCTCGCGCACCAGCGGCACGTGGCTGCCCGAGAGGATCGAAAGGCCGACGACGTGGACCGATTCCTCCAGCGCCGCGTTGACGATCTGCGCGGGCGTCAGGCGGATGCCTTCGTAGACCACCTCCATCCCGCAGTCGCGGGCGCGCACGGCGATCTGCTCCGCCCCGTTGGAATGGCCGTCGAGCCCGGGCTTGCCGACGAGGAATTTCAGGCGGCGGCCCAGCCGGTCCGACACCGCTTCGACCGAGGCGCGGACGTCTTCCAGCCCGTCGAGCGACTCGCTCGCGGCCTTGGCGACGCCCGTCGGGGCGCGATACTCGCCGAAGACCTCGCGCATGGCGCCGCCCCATTCGCCCGTGGTGACGCCGGCCTTCGCCGCGGCGATGGAGGGGGGCATGATGTTGGTCCCGTCGCGCGCGGCGGCCTTCAGCGCTTCGATGGCGGCCTGCGCCGCTTCCTCGTCGCGCTGGGCGCGCCAGGCCTCCAGCCGGTCGATCTGGTCCTGCTCCACCGCCGGGTCGACGACGAGGATGCCGTCCTCGCCGGCGGTGAGGGGGGAGGCCTCGGTCTCAAGATACTTGTTCACGCCGACGACGGTGGTCTCGCCGGCCTCGATGCCGGCGATGCGGGCGGAGTTCGACTCGACCAGCTTGGCCTTCATCCAGTCGATGGCCTGCACGGCGCCGCCCATCTCGTCGATGCGGGCGAGCGTCTCGCGCGCGCCGGTCTTCAGCGCCTCCACCTTGGCGTCCACCGCAGGGTTGCCGTCGAAGAGGTCGTCGTATTCCAGCAGGTCCGTCTCCAGCGCCAGAACCTGCTGCATGCGCAGGGACCACTGCTGGTCCCAGGGGCGGGGCAGGCCGAGAGCCTCGTTCCAGGCGGGCAGCTGCACGGCGCGGGCGCGGGACTTCTTGGAGAGGGTCACCGCCAGCATCTCGATCAGGATGCGGTAGACGTTGTTCTCCGGCTGCTGCTCCGTCAGGCCCAGCGAGTTCACCTGCACGCCGTAGCGGAAGCGGCGGAACTTCTCCTCTTCCACGCCATAGCGCTCGGCGCAGATCTCATCCCACAGGTCGACGAAGGCGCGCATCTTGCACATCTCGGTCACGAAGCGGATGCCGGCGTTCACGAAGAAGCTGATGCGCCCGACCACGCGCGGGAAATCCTCGTCCGAGACCTCGCCCTGCGCCTTGACCGTGTCGAGCACCGCGATGCCGGTGGCCAGCGCGAAGGCCAGTTCCTGCTCCGGCGTCGCGCCGGCCTCCTGCAGGTGATAGCTGCAGACGTTCATGGGGTTCCACTTGGGAACGTCGTTGTAGGTGTAGGCGGCGATGTCGCCGATGAGGCGCAGGCTCGGCTCCGGCGGGAAGACGTAGGTGCCGCGGCTGAGATATTCCTTGATGATGTCGTTCTGGACGGTGCCCTGAAGCTTGGAGATGTCGGCGCCCTGCTCCTCCGCCGCGGCGATGTAGAGCGCCAGCAGCCAGGCCGCCGTCGCGTTGATCGTCATGGAGGTGTTCATCTGCTCCAGCGGGATCTGATCGAACAGCATCCGCATGTCGCCGAGGTGAGAGATGGGCACGCCGACCTTGCCGGCCTCGCCCCGCGCCAGGACGTGATCCGAGTCATAGCCGGTCTGGGTCGGCAGATCGAAGGCGACCGACAGGCCGGTCTGGCCCTTGGCGAGGTTGCCGCGGTAGAGTTCGTTGGACTTCTCGGCGGTCGAATGGCCGGCATAGGTGCGGAAGATCCAGGGACGGTCGCGCTCGGTCATGGTCTTCGAATCCTCGGTTTTGCTGCGGTGCAATCTAGTCGGGGCGATGCGCGGCGCAAGATGATTTCGCCTGTGGGTTGGTGGCGGCAAGATAGTGAGGCGACGATCAGGCCCATGAGCGGCACGGCGAGACACCTGCGCTTTGCGGATTGGTCGAGCGCCGGACCGTCTGCGGGGACGCGTCGAGGGGCGCTCCGTCGGATCGGCGATGACGGTGCTGTTCTTCTCCTCCGACGAGGTCGGCGCGGGGCCGGTGCTGCACGTCCATGAATACGAAGAGATCTTCATGATCCGCGAAGGCCGCGCCCTTTTCACCATCGGCGACGAGACCTTCGAGGCTGAGGCGGGCGACATCGTTTATGGCCCGGCTCGCGTGCCGCACAAGTTCCGCAACCTGGGTCCCGGCAGGTTGGAGACGACGGACATCCACCTGTCCGACCGTTTCGAGCAGGTGGATCTTGAGTGATCCCGCCGTCATCCGCGTCGAGGCGACCGTCGGGCCGGACTGGATCGACTTCAACGGCCATATGCGCGACGCCTACTATATGTTGGTCGTCAGCTGGGCCAACGACGCGCTTATGGACGCCGTCGGCATGGGCCCGGCTTATCTGCGCGAGACGGGCTGCACGTTCTACAACCTCGAGAACCACGTCCGCTTTCTGCGCGAGGCGCACGAGGGCGAGCGTCTGCGCGCCGACCTGCGCGTGATCGATGTAGACGCCAAGCGCGTTCACCTGATCTCGGAGGTGAGGGCGGTGGCGGACGATGCGCTGTGCGCGCTGAACGAGGCCGTGCTGCTGCATGTGCGCCAGGGGACGCCGGCCGCCGCCGCGCCCTTCCCGCCCGAGGTCGCGGCGCGGCTTCAGGCGCTGTGCGACGGGTCCGCCGACTGGCCCAGGCCCGCGCGGCACGCCGGCCCGCTCGGCCTGCGGCGCGCGACTTAAGTCGTAAACCCTGTTGCGCCGCACAAAGGGCTTGCGCGAGTCAGGGCGCAATGTCATTTACCCGCGCGACGGAAAAACGAACGATTGTTGCGCGAAGCCGGTGCCGTCTCCGCCGCGCCTGCACCTCAGGAGAGATCGATGGCCCCGCTGGACGCGCCCGCCCCCGCTTTCGAGTACGACGCGCCCGTCAAGGACCTCTACGAGGTGGGGGAGATCCCGCCCCTCGGCCATGTGCCGCCCAAGATGCACGCCTGGGTCCTGCGCCGCGAACGCCATGGAGAGCCGACCGAGGCCGTGAAGATCGAGGTCGTCGACACGCCGCAGCTCGACAGCCACGACGTGCTGGTCTTCGTCATGGCTGCGGGCGTGAACTACAACGGCGTCTGGGCGATGCTCGGCCAGCCGGTGTCCGTGTTTGACGGGCACAAGCAGCCCTATGCGGTGCTCGGCTCCGACGCTGCGGGGATCGTCTGGTCGGTCGGCGACAAGGTGAAGCGCTGGAAGGTCGGCGACGAGGTCGTGGTTCATTGCAACCAGGACGACGGCGACGACGAGGAGTGCAACGGCGGCGACCCGATGTTCTCCCCCTCCCAGCGCATCTGGGGCTACGAGACCGCCGACGGCTCGTTCGGCCAGTTCACCCGCGTGCAATCGCAGCAGCTGATGCCGCGGCCCAAGCATCTGACGTGGGAGGAGAGCGCCTGCTACACGCTGACGCTCGCCACCGCCTACCGCATGCTCTTCGGACATGAACCGCATGATCTGAAGCCCGGCGACAACGTTCTGGTCTGGGGCGCTTCCGGGGGCCTGGGGTCCTTCGCGATCCAGCTCATCAACACGGCCGGAGCCAACGCGATCGGCGTGATTTCCGACGAGGAGAAGCGGCAGTTCGTGATGGATCTGGGCGCCAAGGGCGTCATCAACCGCAAGGATTTCAACTGCTGGGGCGCGCTGCCGACGGTCAACTCCGACGAGTATCGCCAGTGGTTCGCCGAGACGCGGCGTTTCGGCAAGGCGATCTGGGAGATCACCGGCAAGGGCGTCAACGTCGACATGGTGTTCGAGCATCCCGGCGAGTCGACGTTCCCGGTCAGCACCTTCGTCTGCAAGAAGGGCGGCATGGTCGTGATCTGCGCCGGCACCACCGGCTTCAACTGCACCTTCGACGTCCGCTACATGTGGATGCACCAAAAGCGTCTGCAGGGTTCGCATTTCGCGCATCTCAAGCAGGCCAGCGCCGCCAACAAGCTGATGCTGGAGCGGCGTCTCGACCCCTGCATGTCCGAGGTCTTCCCCTGGGCCGACCTGCCGGAGGCGCACATGAAGATGCTGCGCAACGAGCACAAGCCGGGGAACATGAGCGTGCTGGTGAGCGCCGCGCGCACCGGTCTGCGCACCTTCGAGGATGCCGTCGAGGCGGGCCGCCGCTGAGCCGGCAGGCGTGTTTCGGGCCCGGCGGCGAGGGCGCTCGCCGGGCCCGTTCTCGTTAATGCAGCGTTCATTATAAGCGTTTTCAGAGGCTTGCAGATTCTCTCCTCACAATTTCTGGGGAATTTCGTCGTCCCTTCGAAACGCTAAGTTAGAGGCACGGTGTAGCGTTTCAGGTTCGAACCAACCGAAGAAGCGTATGGTCTGGCGCGTCATCCGCGCCGTGGCAGGAGCCGCCGGGGGCACCCCAGCCCCGGTCTCATGGAGCGGTCGCCTTGTTCAGGCGGCCGTCGACCGACACGGGCGTCACCCACCGCCCCGGATCGGCCTTTCATGGGCTCCGACGTCGACCGCCTGCCCCGGGCGGGATCGGCGTCACCCACGGACGGTGGCCAGACATCAAGCGATCGGAGCGTGGCTCCGGCGTGGCGTTGGGATCCGCAGGTTGCTCCTGCGTACAGGCGTAAGGGTCCCTGGTGTGCGCCACGCTCCGATCGTCCGAACCCTGTCCGGCCGAGCGATTCCGCCGGACGAATCATCCCCGAAACGATTCGGCGGGCCCCCCGCACGCCAGATGGCGTCCGCGGCGCGGTCGGGTTATGCTTGTCGACAGGGCAATAAGCCCCGTTTCGTATGACAAAGCACCCCGCGACCGCATGACTGATCGCATCAAATCCATCATCGAAGGCCTTCCGGAGTTTCGGAAGGTTGAGGACATCCGTTTCTTCGCTGATCTTGTGCGTGACGTCTA